>JAISAF010000084.1 GCA_031266855.1 Spirochaetales bacterium | reverse complement strand
CCAGTCTTCGACTTCGCGGTCAAGAAATTCCGTGAGGTGGGACTGCCGGAAAAGGGTGTTTTTTTTTCAGTGTGCAGGGACAGATACGTGACAGGGAAGCGGTTCGCGAGCGAAGCTCTATTGACAAACCAAGCCTGTTACCGAATAATAATACTATGAAAAAACGGGCAGGAATAATTTCAATATTTCTTTTGTTATGTTTAATTTATTTTATAATATCATTTTTAAGAATTATCCCTTCTATGGGAATAGAAATTACTGAAAATAATAGCCAGCTACACTATTTAAATATGTCCGCTGAAATTTATTACCGGCAAACACTGAACAATTGCGCTCCTTATGCTGTTATGGGCGTGTTGAATATTTTAACAGAAGAAATAAAGGATCCGGAAATACTGGCACAGGAAACTGGATGGAGAATAATTAAAAATTTAACTTTTCCGCAGGGCTTAATTGGATTATTACATAAATACGAAATTGGAACAAGGGAATATAGCTTAAAACTGTATTCAAATAATGAAAAAATACAATGGTTAAAGAATCAAATTGACAATGAAACTCCAGTAATACTGCTTGTAAAAGTGAAAAACATACAACATTATTTTACGGTTATAGGATATGACAGGAACGGGTTTATGTTATACGATTCACTACAGGAAAAAGAAAATGAAGATTCACGGAAAACAATCATTGACAAAAAGGAATATGCCGGGAACAGATATTATAAAAACGATGAAATAATAGAATTGTGGAATAATGGCGGGTATAAAATATTTTTCAGGAACTGGGCCGTAGTATGTTACGCGAATGTATAAAGATTTTCCGGCTGCCGGACAGTATTATTGGAGGAAAATATGGAACAAATAGTACGGGAAATGTCTGAAGAAATGGTTCAAAGGATAGAAGAACAAAGGGACTGGGTTAAAGGCCATTTGCCGGAGGAATATAAAAGCGTATATGATACTAGTGACGATAAATTGGAATTATTGCAGGAAATAATTGACAGAGAATTTTATAAGAAAACTGATACCTGGGAATTACAGTCATTGGGGATTACATTGGGCGACGCGCTATCGCAAGAACTGGATCTTGAATGGGTACAGGTTGAAGATGATTATGGAATTGATCCCGCGTTACGGCATAAAGAAACATCAATACTATTATTCCCATTAACAATGATTTCAAAAAGAATAGAAAAGGATGAACAGGTGGATATTAAAGAATTATTTGAAGGTATATGTAATAAAGTCAGTGAAATGGTATTGGATCCGGATACGAAAAGGAAGGAATAACACGTGCCTATCACGGCGTTTTAAGGGCGACAAGGCTGTCTCCCCTTCCCATATCGGGAACAAAGCCGCAGGAGTGTATGCGGCCCTGCATGCATAAAAGACATTCAGCGGCCTCCTCGCCTGTACAGATTTTGTTATTGTAGAGGGTATAAAGCCCGCGCACGCCCACGGGAGAGAGGTTTGGCATAACAACATTCGCCCCTGCCATAAGAGCCTTCTCCCGCCCCTTAGGATCAATGGTTCCCAGCGCCGTTGTCGCCGGGAGAAGGGTTTTCGGAAGAAGAAGCCGCGTCAGGGCAAGCATTTTCAGCGTCAGTTCCACCGTGCCCGCCGGATATGCCGCGAAGGGAGTATCGGCGTGTGGAATAAAAGGCCCAATGCCAACCATCTGGGGATTAAGCTGTTGCAGGAAATGAAGGTCTTCAAGAAGATCCTGCGGCTTTTGAAAAGGACTGCCCACCATGAAGCCCGATCCGACCTGATAGCCGATATCCCTTAAATCGAAAAGGCACTGTTTGCGCGCCTCAAGAGTCTGCCAGGTCGGATGCAGCCTGGCGTAATGCTCCCCGTCCGCCGTTTCATGGCGCATAAGATAGCGGTTCGCCCCCGCGCGGAAAAAAGCCTCATAGCTTTCGCGTTTCCACTCTCCGATAGACAGCGTAATAGCGTGGTACGGAAATTTCCGGCGGATAGCCTGGACAATTTCGCGGATATGCTCCTCGGTGTAATATGGGTCTTCGCCACCCTGAAGCACAAAAGTTTTAAACCCCATCATATCGCCCGCGGCGCAGCAGCGCAGAATCTGTTCCAGGCTCAGACGGTAACGCCTTACCTTCATGTTACCGCACCGGATGCCGCAATAGTAACAGTCGTTCTTACAGTAATTGGTAAACTCGATAAGCCCGCGGAAATACACGGCTTTGCCGTAATGCTGTTCCCGTACCGCGCGGGCACGGGAGAAAAGTTCCCCGGTTTCCTCTTTGTCTTCCGTTGTGATAAAACGCAGAAGTTCCGTATCTGTCATTCGTCAATTCCTTTTTCCACTTCCCGGCACAGCGCCTGGAATTCCCGCTCCCGGGGCTGCCGTGGCCGGGGAAGATTCACGTCAAGTTTTCCCTTTATGCCGCCGGCCCTCATCAGGATTATTCTGTCCGCAAGATATACGGCCTCTTCGATATCGTGCGTAACCAGAATCACCGTCATTCCCAGTCCCGGACGCAGCCCGTCCAGTTCCCGCCGCAGCCGCGCGCGGGTAAAGGCATCCAGGGCGCCGAACGGCTCGTCAAGAAGAAGAACACGGGGCTTCCTGCACAGCGCCCGCGCAAGCGCGGCCCGTTGCGCCATACCGCCGGAAAGCTGCCGGGGATAGGCGGACTCCCAGCCCGCAAGACCCACAAGAGCAAGAACTTTCCTGATCTCCTCCCGCACCCACGCTTCACGCGGAAAAGGAAACGCGAGCTGCACATTCTCCCTGACATTCAGCCAGGGAAGAAGCCGTGCGTCCTGAAACATAAATCCGAATTCGGGCTTCCTGCCATCCGCCGCCGTATCGCGGCCTAAACCCGCCTTACAAAATTTTTTAACCACAAAGCCGCAGAAGTCTAAGACCTGCCGCGGCAGGTCTGGAAGAAGTTTTTTTGTCATTTTTACATCGAAGCTGTTCGGAAACTGAGATTTCCAAACAGCTCTATTCTTCGCTTCTTTTACTTCTTCGCCTTCGCGGTAAATTTTTCTGTGCGGTATAGTATAATCATCTCCCGGATTGCGGGTCAAGTTTAGATCGCGGCATTCCTCATCCCCGGAAAAGGATACACTACCCGCGTCGGGCTTTTCCAGTCCCGCGATAAGTTTCAGCAAAGTCGTCTTCCCGCAGCCCGAAGGGCCTACGATAACGGAAAAATCCCCATACGGGATATTCAGGCTGAAATCCCGCACGGCCTGCACCGCGCCCGAAGTCCGGTAAAAAGTTTTTGATAAATTACGAATACACAAATTATGAATAGCAGGAAAATCCATTGCGCCTAACACTCCTTCACGCTCTAAACTTAGCCGCGGAATTTTTTAACCGCTAAGTCAAAAAGTCGAATAATTTTTTGTTCTCAGATCCGTTTTTTACCTCTTTTTTGACTTTGTGGTGAATCTCTTTCTCATGATTTACGCGCGGGCCTGTTTTTACGGCCTTACTTAGCCGCTGGGCGCGCGCAAAGGATAGAAGCGGAAATCCTTTTTTACCGCGAAGCGGTAAAAAAGATTGGAGCGGATAGCCTGGTTTTTTTGGGCGCGCGAAAGCGTGCCCAAAAAAATGCGCCAAAAACATAAGGAGAAAAATTCCTCCGCGTTTATCCTTCACGCTCCCCATGCCCTGTCCTCCCCGGCGGTCGTAAAGCGCCTGGTGAAAATACGCAGCGCCGTATCAAAAAACAAGCCCAGCCCCCCGATCAGGAGGATGCCCACGTACACCGTGTCGACCCGTGCCATTTCCCCGGCATCGCTTATTAGATAGCCCAGTCCGGCCGACGAGGAAAAAAGTTCCGCCCCCAGAAGGGCGCGCCAGGCATACCCAAAACCGAGCCGCAGACCAGTTATGATTTGGGGCAGAGCCGCGGGAATAAGGACGCGGCGCAGGCGGCGGGAAAACGGAAGCTCAAGAGAATCCGCCAGTTCCCGCCAGCGGCCATCCATACCATCAAAGCCGCCCAAAGCCGAAAGGAAAACCGGGAAAAACGTCGCAAGCACAATAAGCGCGAGCTTTGAAGCCTCCCCTATTCCAAACCACAGAATCAAAAGCGGAATCATCGCCAAAGGCGGTATTGCCCGCAGAAGTTCAAAAACCCCGTGAAAAATTTTCCGCGCGGCGCCGCACAGATGAAAAGCGAGCGCAAGAGGGAGCGCGGCGCAGACCGATAAACCAAAGCCCGCCCACACCCTGCCCAGGCTGACCAGAAGGTGGCGGAAAAGTTCCCCGCTCCTTACAAGACCCGCCGCGGCGGCGAAGGTCTTTTGCGGCGAAGGCACAAGATAGGGATTCGTTAATTTCAGCGCCGAAAGCCCCCACCACAGAAGGACGAGCGCCACGGGCAGCGCCGCATACAAAACAGCGCCCGTATACCGCCGCCGCCTCATTCCCGTTCTATTTGTTCTATTTGTTCTATTTCCCCGCGTTTCCACCCGGCGCCCCATAAGCCGATCCATACGCCGAAGGCAGAATAAAATCCCGTGGGTCCACGTCCCGCTCTATCATCTTCTGATCAAGAAGAAAGCGCACGTCAACTTTCAAAGCCTCCACATCCTGGGCCTCCAGCACGTTTGTCATCCCGCCCCACTCATACAGTTTCAAACCATCAGCCGCGGATATTTTCTGGTAGCGGGAACCAATTTCCACGGCCTCCATGTTATGCGCAAGAATCCAGTTATACGCATCGTTTTGCACATCGAGGTAGAGCTTCAAAAGCTCAGGATATTTCTCCGCAAAAGCGGGCCGCACCGCGGTAAGAAGAAGCGGCGTCAGGTAGCCGTCGGCAGTAAAAAGCGTCCGCATACCCGCCTCCTCGCCACGGATAATAAGAGCCGCGGCCTGCAAGGCCCCATCGATCTGCCCCGAAAGAAGAGCGGTCCGCGCCTCTGGAAGCCCCATCTGAATAAAACTCACGTCGCCCGGACTCATGCCTTCCGCGGCAAGAGCCGCCACCAGCATCTGATGCAAAACCGTCCCTTTCGGCCCCGCGACAGTTTTCCCCTTGAGTTCCCTCACGGTTTTCGGCCCCGACGGCCCAACCATCAAAGCAAAACTCCCGCGCGGCCGGCTTACCGCAGCGGCAATCTCAACGCGGTTTTCCGCGGCGTTCGCGAGAATCACCGACGTTGAGTTAATCACCGAAGCGATATCCAAAGAACCCGCCGCCATCGCCCGCGTCTGATCCGCACCCGAATTAATATCGTGCCACTTCACAGCGACACCCCTTTCGCCAAACGCCCTCTCCAGAAGCTCCCTGTCCTTCATCACCATAATCTGCACATTGAAAGGCGACTCCACATAGGAAATATTCACCTCCCCCGGAGGCCCCTCCTTCCCGCCTCCCGCGAAAACAGGGAACGCAATCCCGCACAACAGGCCAGCCATTACACACAGCGCCGCACTTCGCCACACACGCATATTCATCTCCTTTCCGTAAATATTTGTTATACGCAATTTATACGCAATCCACTGATAAATAAAAACATTTTTATTTCCCCTAATCATTCGGGCGCATTCCGGGGCCGCGTCAGCGGCCTTTATATAAATTTCCTATCGGAAAGCGACCGACTTCGGGCGCATTTTTTGCGGTCAGGGAATTTGCGCAGCAAATACCCTGACCGCAAAAAACCGGGCTTTCCGCTCCAAGTCCTCGGAAAGCGCCAATGCGCTTCCTGCGGGCTTTCCGCTGCAATCCCTCGCGCGCGCAACAAGCGGCAGCCTGAAGACAGGCCACGGAATTGCCGCTGGCAATTCCGTGCGCATAACACAGCAGAAGAAGATTGCACATAACGTATTTTCAATACATAAATACGCAAGCCACCCCAGCCATTTTTAGAGCTTCCTTTCATGCTTTTATTTCATTCGACACCGCCGTCTTAACCGTTACACCATGAAGATTTCCCAGCTTTCCCGTCAGGGCATTGATCTCATCAAGTTCGCCAAGAACGGTTATGGAAATTACCGCGATATTCTCTTCCTCGAAGGGAATACCCATGCGTCCCTTAATGATACCCTTAAATGAGGAAACTGTTTCATTGAATAATTTCTGGCTTTCACGGGGCCTTTCCAGCACCGCCCCAATTACCGCGATACGCTTCACAGCTTTGCTCCTTTGTGTACCGGAGGGCAAAGATCACGGCTCTTTCAATAAAAAAACCGCTCCACAGGGTGAAGGCGGCGGAATATTCCTGCGCTGGCGTATTTCATGCCCTCACCAGGGTCAGAACGAATCTTAACCCCAAAGGTACTATTTTTGTTTTCCCACGCCCGGAAAGATCACTCTTGCCGGAATGGTTTACTATCTTAATATCGCAGAAAAAAGAAATACAGTCAAGCGGAAGAAAAAAATTACCGCAAAGTCAAAGACTGGCAGGGGCGAAGAAGCAAAGGGAGGAAGGAAAAAGAGAATAGGGGGATTGTAGCGGAACTTATTGCCTTAGAGTCTGTTCAATAACTGGCAAAGCCTCTGCGCGCGCAAAGGGATTGGAGGGATGCGCAGCAGCCACGGCGCGAAGCGCCGGGGCCGTAGCGATAGCGGAGTCCCGGAAAGCCCGGTTTTTGGCGCTTTGCGCCAAAAATGCGCCCAAATTCTGATATCGATGCAAAATCATAAAGATTTTGAACAGGCTCTTAAATGGTGATGGGTACCGTCTATCTGTTTTTTTGAGGGGCGGGATTACGAGCGCTTTCGCGTCTGGAGTTTTTTTATCGTTTTCGCGAGAAAAAGTACGGCCTCGTATTCTTCCCTGTCCATGTCCCGGACTATATGGATTAATTCGCGGATTTTTATGTCCCGCGCGTCTTCCGCAGAGACCGGAGAAGAGCGCCCGGTAATAAGGTCTTCCACCGTTACCCCCAAGGCTCCGGCTTATTTTCTCATTTTCTAAAATCATTGCCATATATATTAACAGTACTTTGCGCATGAAGCCCATACGCATTATGTATAGTTTTGCTGTTATAAAATACTAAATAACCGCCATATATCCTAAAAGTATTTTGCTCTTGAAGCCCATAGTTCTCATTAAGTATAGTTTTTGTTTTGCTGTTATAAAAAAAATATATATCTGCCCATCTACGTGCGCTTATTAGCCATATATTTTCATCAAGGATAGGGGGAACACGAACCGTATCGTAATAGTCAATCTCTCCGTTGATTAAATAATCTATTTCCCATTTATTTTGCGTTACATTAAAAATTTTGAATTTAACATCATCTGATGATTTATAATCTTTTCTATTAAAATTATTTACCACTACTGTCACTAAAATGTCATGTTGCTTATATGATTTACCAAAATACTTTTCCCTGATTTCTGTAGCGAAATATCCTTCCGGCAGCAACGGTTGAACCGAATCAAGTATTTCCTGTTCAGGGATCCGATAATCCTCTTTACGCCGAACATCTACTCCACCCCAAATCCCGGCTGCCTCTAAATAACTAATACCTCTTGATTGTAAAATACCGGCAACCAGTTCAAGAGCGTTTTCATTGATATACTTAACATTTTTTGTTGCATCAATTTCATAAACAGAATTTTTGACGATTAAATAATTATCTATTGTAAAAACAATATCCAAAAAATCTATCTCTTTAAGAATTTGTTTATCAGACGATAAATTGTAAAGTCTGTATTTCGAGTCCCGGTAGCCAAAATGCCCTCCCCAGCCCATATAGTTCCTATCTGGTATCCAACCAAAATCAGTCGGATGTTGTGAGATCATAAAAGTAACTTCATTGTTTTCCGAAGTAAAAAGAAAAGCGTCATAAAAGCGATACGGGGTTCTGTCCTTATTGTTTTTGTCGATTATTTGCCTTTTGTCTTTCTTTTGAACATAAGCGAAATTCCCGATAAATGGGTAGGCAACTATATACTCCGCGGGAATTGTGATTTCCAATGTTTCACTATCACAATACCCATATAAATCCTGACTATCAATATTATGGAATATAACTAATATTATTCAATAATGTATCTTCGTTTTGATTCGATACGCAAAAGGAACAGAGCAGGATAACAGTCAAAGATAGCATACTGTGTTCTAAATATTTCATGAAATGTTTTATACAATAGTCAATATTATATTACTCTTTATGATGCGGCAGCTTGAGAACCAGGCCAGAGAATTGCCACAGGCAACTATTTCCGCGCGACAGCCCCTGGGCCGCGCAAGGGGGCTGCTCGCCCATGCATCCTGGCTGGCGCAAAATCGCGAAGCGATTTTGCGCCGCCGCTGCGCGGCGCAAGGGATTGAAGCGGAAAGCCCACAGGAATTGCATTGGCAATTCCGAGGACTTGGAGCGGAAAGCCCGGTTTTTGGGCCGCCTGGGGGCGGCCCAAAAATGCGCCCAATTCTGTACGGAACTTTTAATATGAAATTGCCAGTCCGGCATTATGCCTCACGTCATTGACAGGCGCTATCTTTCGATCTACTCTAGAATTCTACGTTTGCACAGAAAAATTTCGGGTACATACGCTTCTCTTTTAGAAAGGAAGGTAGGAGGATATATGGGTTATATCGAAAAGATGTTTGGGCTGGATGGCGTGAATATTATTATTACGGGTGGGGCCGGGTCGATTGCGGGGGTTCTTGCTTCGGAGCTGGTGAAGGCGGGCGCGAAGGTTTGTCTGTGGGGCCGGGGAACGAATCATCCTGTGGCTGCGGCGGTGGATAAGGTGAGCGCCGCGGCGGGTATCGCGGGGCGGGTTTTTGGGGTTACTGTGGATACCGGGCTTGAGGCGGGTATACCGGAGGCGATTGCGGAGACGGAAAAACTTATGGGCGTGCCGAATGCTTTGATTAATGGCGCGGGCGGGGGCAAGGGCAAGGGGCCGTTTGTTGATCTCGATATTGAGCTTTTCAAGGAAGTCGTCGATATGAATCTGCTGGCGGGTTTTATTGTGCCGACGAAAATCATCGCGAAATACTGGATCGATAAAAAAATCCGGGGCGCTATTGTCAATTTTACTTCGATGGGTTCGTATGTGCCCCTGTCGGGTACCTGGGCGTACTGCTCCGCGAAGGCGGCTATTTTGAATATGACGCAGGCGGCGGCGAAGGAATTCGCTCCTTATGGAATACGGGTCAACGCCGTGGCCCCGGGTTTTTTTGTTGGCTATCAGAATAAGGCGCTTCTTATTAAGGACGAGGCTGCTGGCGAGCTGACGGATCGGGGCAAGGCGGTTATCGCCCATACTCCGTTTGGACGTTTTGGAAAACATGAGGAGCTTGCCGGGGCGATGGTTTTTCTTCTGAGTAACGCGGCCGCTGGTTTTGTTACCGGCATTTCCCTGCCTGTTGATGGCGGATACCTGGTGCAAAATATATAGGAGTCTCAAATATTTTAACATTAGCCTAACTTATTTTATTTCAATAAAATTTATTTTGCCAGGTTTTTTTGATGGTTTATTTTGCTAGAGAAAAATCCGGCGGAAAATTTGGAGGAAGAATCCGGGCGCATTTTTGGCGCAAAGCGCCAAAAACCGGGCTTTCCGCTCCAAGTCCTCGGAAAGCGCTGGCGCGCTTTCCTGCGGGCTTTCCGCTGCAATCCAGGATGCATGGGCGAGCAGCAAAATTGCAACGCAATTTTGCGACCAGCCCCTTGCGCGCGCAACAGCGGCGGCCAGCGGATTTGCTATGCAAATCCGCGACCAACTATGACGCATAGCGCGTACAGGATTGCCTGAAAACTGCGGCGCAGTATTTTTAAGGAGTAAACCTGGCAGTCATAGTAAAATATTCTGACAGGTATCTTTGAATATCCGAATCTTTGCGATATGAAAGGAGCTGAAATCGTATGGCGACTAAAAAACTTCGGACGGATTCAAAAGCGAAAAAGAGAAAGGCTGGGAAAGCCGGGAAAACGGAACGCGCGGCTGTGAAGAAAGTTTCCGCCGCGGGCGCGGGTATGGCGGATTTTCTGCATAAGGACTTTCTTTTGTCTTCGGGGCTGGCGCGGGAGCTTTTTCATTCCCATGCGGCAAAGATGCCTATTATTGATTATCATTGCCATCTTCCGCCGCGGGAGGTCGCGGAAAACAAAAATTTTAAAAATCTTACGGATATCTGGCTGAAAGGCGATCACTACAAATGGCGGCTTATGCGCGCCTGTGGTGTCGGGGAGGAATATATCACCGGCGGCGCTTCCGATGAGGAGAAGTTTCTGGCCTGGGCACGGATAGTTCCCAAAACGGTGGGGAATCCGATTTTCCCCTGGACGCATCTGGAGTTGAAGCGTTACTTCGGTATCGGGGATACCATGCTGTGCGCCGCGAACGCGGACAGGATATGGAAGCGGGCGAATGAACTTCTGGCTGAGCCGGATTTCAAACCGCGCGCGATTATGGAAAAATTCAAGGTACATCTGGTATGCACGACTGATGATCCGGTGGACGATCTATCGTGGCACAAAGAGGCCGCATCCGATCCGTCCATGAAAACGAGGATGCTGCCGGCTTTCAGGCCGGATAAGGCTATGGCGGTGGAGGATACCGCTTCCTATAACGCGTATCTTGATGCCCTTGGCGAAGCGGGCGGTGTGGAAATAAAAACATACCGCGATTTGATTGAGGTTCTGGACAGGCGGCACGCCTATTTTCATGAAAACGGGAGCCGCCTGAGCGATCACGGGCTTCTGGTTCCCACATCCGGGTTCGCTCAGGACTCGCGGCTTGAAGCGGTTTTCCAGAAAATACGCGGCGGCGGGGCGCCCGATCCCTTGGAAGCCGGGCTTATCCGCACGGGTGTTCTTCTGGAGATTGCGCGGATGAACTCCCGCAGGGGCTGGACCATGCAGTTTCATATCGCGGCGATGCGAAACAACAATTCCAGGATGTTCAGAACCATTGGGCCGGATACGGGCTATGACGCCATATACGACGCGCCTGTAGCCGCGTCCTTGGCGAAATTCTTTGACTGCCTTGAGGCTTCGCGGGAGCTTCCCCGCACAATTCTCTATAGCCTGAATGGGAACGACAACGCGGCGCTGGCTGCTCTTGCCGGGTGTTTTCAGGATGGGAGCGTTCCTGGTAAGATACAGCTTGGTTCGGGCTGGTGGTACAACGATCAGAAGGACGGTATGGAGCTTCAGATGAAAACCCTGGCGAATATTGGCGTCCTGTCCCTGTTCGTGGGGATGCTGACGGATTCGCGCAGCTATATGTCCTATCCCCGGCACGAGTATTTCCGCAGGATTCTGTGTAATATTATAGCCGGCTGGGTAAACTCTGGCGAGGCGCCCCGTGATATGGAGCTTTTGGGAACAATGGTAGAGGATATCTGTTATAACAACGCAAAAAATTATTTCGGTATGATGAAGGAGTAAAACGCACTATGAAAATTCTCGAAAAATACACATTTGGAATGGGCGATCGTTTCGCCCGGCAGGGCAAGGCGCAGCTTGCGGCGGTTATTGAGGCAAAGAAACTCGGCGCCGATGTTACGCCGGTATGGAACAAGTCAAACCGGGAACATATCACAATTCATACTCATCCTGATTCCCAAAGGGCCGCGGCGGCCGCGGCGGTAAAGGCTTTGGGCTGGAAGGGTTCATACTATGTCGACGCCGACCATATCGGCCTGAAAACCGTTGACAGTTTCCTTGCGGCGAGCGATTTCTACACTCTTGATGTGGCGGACTTTACCGGCAAAGCGGCGGATGAAAAAAGCGTGGCGGCTTTCGTGGAGGCAAATAAAAAGTTTATTGGAAAACTTTCCGTGCCGGGTATTGACCAGCCCCTGGAGATTACCGGGGATCTGATTCGCACTACGGCGGGAAAATTTCTCCTGGCTGTCCAGGAGGCGGGGAAAATCTACCGCTATGTGGCGGAGAAAAAAGGCGGGGATAATTTCGTTACCGAAGTTTCCATAGACGAGACGGACGCTCCCCAGAGTCCTCTGGAAATGCTTTTTATCCTGTCAGCCATCGCGAAGGAGGGCATTCCCGCGCAGACTATAGCGCCGAAGTTTACCGGGCGTTTCAATAAGGGTGTGGATTATGTGGGGGATCTGGCGCAGTTTGAAAAGGAATTCAACGAGGATGTATGTATCGTTGCCTTTGCCGTTCAGGAGTTCGGTCTTCCGTCGAACCTGAAACTGAGTATCCATTCCGGGAGTGACAAGTTTTCCATTTACGGCCCCATGAACCGGGCTATCAAAAAGCATAATGCCGGACTCCATGTGAAAACAGCCGGGACAACATGGCTGGAGGAAATTATCGGTCTTGCCTGCGCGGGGGGCGAGGGGTTGAAAATTGCGAAGGAAGTGTACCGCAGGGCCTACGGGCGTTTCGATGAGTTATGTGGGCCGTACAGCGCCGTCATTGATATAAAAAAAGAGGAGCTTCCCGCTCCTGATGATGTGGACAAATGGGACGAGCAGCGCTATGCGCAAACCCTGCGCCATGTGCAGTCAAACCCCTCCTACAACCTGAACTTCCGCCAGCTTGTCCACGTTGGCTACAAAGTCGCCGCGGAAATGGGAGATCGTTACTACAAAGCCCTGGAAGACAACGAAAAGGTTGTTGCCCGGAACGTTACCGAAAACCTTCTGGAGCGCCACATCAGGAAAATATTCGTTTAAGGACAAAAACCCGGCTGGAATCCGCCGGGTTTATCTGTAAGCCGCCGCGCCGCCGAAGGCGGCGTGGCGCGTTGTCCGCCCACAAGTACCGGGCTGGCCGCGGGGAAAAACTTCCCTTGCAAAACAACGGCGCCTTTCCTACTTTGTCCAGATTTTTTTATCCCCCTTATTAAGCCCTTCAAGAAAAAGAGTCAAAATATGGGTTATGGCAACTGTCCCCGCATACGTCAGGACATTCCATGAATCATCGCTTATCTTCTGAAATACTACACTGCCAGTCCCAATGAATACATACTTTGCGCTGAGGTGGATTCCTATAATAAGCAGAATAACGATAACAATTGTAAACCTATGGGTTATGATTTCGTACCAGTGCCTGAAATGCTGCATAGTATTTCTGTGCCGCTTGTCCGAAACTTTATAAACAAGGTCGTATCTGTCTTCCGAGTCTCCATCTTCCAGTTTTTCAGGAACGTGCTTAACAAAATCATCAGGTATCGGCAATAAGAAGTCCTTTGAAATATGTCTCCATAACGTCTTTTTTTATTATGCTGTTCATAATTCCCCCTCCGCGTTCAAGAGCTACTTCCCAGGGACTGCCAGGCCGGTGCGTCCAGGCTGAAAGTTCTGTGGCTGTCTTGTCTCCATATACATTGATGATTTTATCAACAAGGGGTTCCGCATTTATTTTCTGTATTTCCTGTAGCGCTTCCGCTGAACAATCTTCTTCCGGCAGGGAGGAGTTACCGTGCTTTTCAAGCCATTTATGGACACGGGGATATACAGGGCCATAATTCCATGCCCGTGCCTGTTCTTTTATAAAATTAATACCGGCAGCGAGAATGAAGCCGTCACAAATATAGAGGAGTTTTTGCAATTTTGTCTCGCCCATTTTGACAGGATTTTCCCTGTCTTTATTAATGAATCGAACCCGCGCTAAAATAAACCTGGCAAATTCAACACTATCAATCATATACCCTCCCCTTCTTTACAGTGTACCACCTCCCGCAGCCGGTGTCTATAGTTTCAACCTGTTTACAAAAAGCCGCACGGAACAGCCTGAAATATGCGCGCTTAGTGTATGCTGCATACACTAAGCGCGCTGCCTGCCCGTGGGCGCGCAAGGGGACTGGTCGCAAAATTGCGAAGCGATTTTGCGCTGCCGCTGTGCGCGCGCAAGGGATTGCAGCGGAAAGCCCACAGGATTTGCATAAGCAAATCCGAGGACTTGGAGCGGAAAGCCCGGTTTTTTTCGGTCAGGGAATTTGCTCCGCAAATTCCCTGACCGAAAAAAATGCGCCTGAAGACAGTCGCTTTCCGAGAAGAAATTTATTATCGTGGGCGCTCATCGCGCCCTGTGGAATGCGCCCAAAAAATCTTTTATTGGAAAAAACTCCACGCAAACGAATACAGCGCCGCGCAGGCAAAAACAAACAGCGCGGGGCGCAGGATGCCGGCAAGACTTTCAAACAAATTCGTTTTATAATATTCATTGGTTACGATGAGGCACACATGAATGGGACTGAGCATCATGCCAATAAAACCGCAGCCATAGCCCAGAACGATGGTAGCGAAAAGTCCTCCGGTATCGGGCCCGGCAAGGGAAAGAACAAGCGGAAAACTGGCCCCGATATATCCTACGGTAATACCAGTGGTAAGGCCGGACACAAAAGGAATAATGACGATAAGCAGAAGCACGGGAATCCCGAACGTGTCAAGCTCGGCGCGCAGACTTTCCATAAGAAGGTTTCCACCGGGAAGTTTCGCCTCAATAAAGGCGCCGTAAATCCGGGCAAGGATGACGATGATTACAAGACTGAAAGTGCGTTTCGATGAAAGCACCTTCTTCCATACCGCGCCGGAAGCCGGACGCTGAATCTGGAGTACGGCAATACCGCACACAATACCAATAACCATCGGCAGGTATTTGTTGATATGCCCCAGAACAGGGAAGGCCACAAGCAGAAGGCCATACACGGCAATAACCGTTAGCGTGGGCAGAATGAGGGGGAAAAAAGCCCTGCCCGTCCGCGCCGCGCTCTCCGTCCCGCCGGGGGGCAGTCCGCGCAGGAGACAAACATAACCCGCCGCGGAGGCGGCAAAAAACAGAGGCGCCATAAGGCATACCAGTTTCCAAATGGGAAGCCCCGACAAATCAACCGCTAAAAGCACGCCTGGATACAGAGGCCACCAGAACTCCCAGACATGGCGGAACCAGTAATTGATTCGTGTCTTTTGCATCTGCGACAGGGTTTTCCCGCCGTCCGCGTCATCAAGAAGCGGCGCAGAAAAAAGCGCCCCAGCCGGCATAGGCAGCAGCCCCACAACAGCCGGCAGCACAGCAAGAAGATTTTTCCGGGAAAGCCGCGACTTGAGACTCGCCACCAAATCCTTCATCATGCCCGCCTCCGACATAAGGGAACTCAGCCAAATAACCCCGGCCACAACAAACGCAAGAAAAAGCGTGTCAAGCGAAACAAGCCGGTCAAAAACAATATCCCCCATGGAAGCAAAGCTGTGCCCCGTCCACAAAGCAATAATCAGCGAACCCATAACCAGCGCAAGCCCCAGACTCTTCGTCAGCTTCTGGAAAACAAGAATCCCCACAAGCGATACCAGTATTCTGCCAAGATAAGGAACCGAAAGAAGAATATTCATAACGCTTATAATAACCCGAATAAAGTCCGCGCGGCAATAAGTAAAACGGATACACACAGGAATTTTTATCCCTTGGATGAGGGCGCCTTTTTTTGGGCGTGCAAAGCACGCCCAAAAAAACCGGGCTTTCCGCTACAATCTTTTTTACCGCTTCGCGGTAAAAAAGGATTTCCGCTGCAATCCCTGGCGCGCGCAGTGAGCGGCTTTTCGCGCTTCCGCGCGACCATCATCTTTTAGCGTGACGGTAAACGCCGCGCCGCCTTTTTCTGAATACGCGCGGGAATTGCCAGCGGCAATTCCCGCTCGCCGTTTGCCGCGGGTCGCCTTGAGTTATACGCACGGAAATAATTGCCGCCGGCAATTATTTCCGTGGCCTGGTTT
>JAISAF010000059.1 GCA_031266855.1 Spirochaetales bacterium | reverse complement strand
AATCCTCCTTAAATTAATTGCCCCTGTCGGGGCTTATTCCCAATGCTATCTGGCAGCGTGAATCACAATGGTGCGTTTCTGCTCTTCGTTGTCGGCGATAGTAAGTAACGGCAATCAGTTTCATGCTCAACAACGGAACCGGAAGCCACGTCACCGTGTTCAAAGCCTCTTCGGAAAAATCTGCCATCCTGATGTTGAGACAGATTCCCGTGCCGAAAAAAGATATGCGGAAGGGAGCTGTTGGATTGGTGTCAGGATGGAGGTAAAAGCTTCGTCAACGACTTTCAGGCATTGTAGTCCGTTTATCGTTTCAGATATCTTTGACCAGTTGCCACAGGAATGAAAAGTGAAGCCGTCGTTGTCCCCTCCCATTCGGATCGATCATAGAGGCTCCGCAAATGCCCCTATGATCTCCAGTGAAAGCATGATGGAATTATCGTCATCGAATCCCAGCTCAGTAAAAACACGGCAGGAGAAAAAACAGTGTCAACAAAATTCCGATCAGACATTCCGGCCTACTTTCTGTAACAGTCAAGCTCAAAAGCTGCGACCCTGTCTGGAAGTTTCTATCGCTTCCGGGTTATCCGCGCAGACGCTGTACCATGGTTCCTGAAAATTGGGAATATTCATGCTCATCATGTGATCGCTCAACTGGAAGGTCAGGATGTCTTCATGTCGCGGCAGACGTCCGTGTATACTTACAGTAGATGTAAAACCCGAAAATGTCTGTAAAGATGCCATCTTCTCCATGGCGGTTTGGAACTGGGCGCGGTTTTCTTCCAGGGCGGCGCAGTAATCCACATACCTGGCAGTATCAGAAAAAGCCAATTCTACGACCGTTCTCCGCGAACCGGAACTGGATGTGGTAAACAGACTTTTCTGTATCACGGAAGTAATTGTAGATGCATTTTTCCGTTCTTGCAAGCATTTTTTTGTGATAAAAGGGGCTTTTTCGTGTATGTTTGGTCATTAGCCCTTATTTCTAAATTGTACTCTTTTCAATCCTGAATGCTTTGTCTATAATGGGCGCATAGATGATGAACGGTGTAACGAATCCTGCGAATAGGGCGGTGCTGCTTCTTTCCTGTCCCGATGTGAGGGGGATTGTGGCGGAGGTGTCGCATTTTATTTTTGCGTATAACGGGAATATTCTGTATTCGGATCAGCATACTGATTCGGAGACGGATACGTTTTTTATGCGGGTCGAGTGGGACCTGGAGGGTTTCAGGATTGCGCGGGACAGGATCCGGGCGGCTTTTGAGCCTATTGCGGAGAAGTTTTCGATGGACTGGAGGATTGAGTTTTCCGCGCATATTCCGCGTATCGCGATTTTTGTTTCACGGCTGGATCATTGTTTGTATGATCTTCTTTTGCGTGCGCGGGAGGGGGAGCTGCCGTGCGAGATTGTTATGATTGTGAGTAATCATGATGCGCTTGCGCCGGTGGCACAGTATTTCGGTGTGCCGTTTCATGTTGTTCCGGTTGGGGCCGGGACGAAGGACGCTGCGGAGGCGGGGGCGCTTGAGCTTTTGAGGGAGCAGGGAATTGATCTTGTTATTCTTGCGCGGTATATGCAGGTGTTAGGTGATGCTTTTGTGCGGGAGTTCAGGAACCGGATAATCAATATTCATCATAGTTTTCTTCCCGCCTTTGTGGGCGCGAAGCCCTATCATCAGGCTTTTGAGCGGGGGGTGAAGATTATTGGGGCGACCAGTCATTATGTGACGCCCGAACTGGATCAGGGGCCTATCATCGAGCAGGATGTGGTGAGGATCAGCCACAGGGACGCGGTGTCGGATCTTGTGCGGAAGGGGAAAAATCTTGAGAAAATCGTACTTTCGCGGGCGGTTCGTTTGCATCTTGAGTACCGTATCCTTATATTTGGAAATAAGACTGTTGTTTTTGGGTAGACAGATGCCGGATACGTTGATAAGTTCCGGTAAGGGTACGTTAAGATAAATAATAGAGCTGCTTTAGAAACCTCAGTTTCTAAAGCAGCCTGTTCAATATCTTGAAAACCCCCTGGGGCGGTGAGCCGGTTGGTGATAAAGACGCGTACAGCGCGTTACGCGCTATGCATACCGCGCAATTTTGTTCGGCCCTTAACCTGTTATACGACAGGAAGCTTTTTAGGGCCTCTTGCCAGGATGCATGGGCGAGCAGAAAAATTGCGCATGCAATTTTTCGACCAGCCCCGGAAAGCCTGTTATCGCAAAACACGCTTCCGCGTGCGCTTACTTGGGCATGGCAATTAGCTACGCGTAACCAGGCGGTCGCAATTTTGTAGGCCCGTAACCTGTATATACGAAGAAAGGCTTTTTAGGGCCTTGTGCCCGGAAGCTTTGTTATCAGAAACACGCTCCCGTGTGCGTTTGCCGGGGCAGGGGCAAAATTGCGGCCGCCGGGTTCTGTGCGCATAATTGCACGGCAATTATGCGCCCGCGCTTTTGCCGAAGGCAAAAGCGCGGGTTGCCGCTGGTGCGTGCGCGAGGGATTGGAGCGGAAAGCCCACAGGATTTGCATTGGCAAATCCGAGGACTTGGAGCGGAAAGCCCGGTTTTTGGTGCGGAGCGCCAAAAACGCGCCCAAATTACAAATGAATTTTTGAACTGGCTCTAAGATGAGCAATGGATAATTTTTAAGGAGAAGGATGTTATGGTTGAAGCCTTGAAGAAGAATCCCAAATTCCAGGGGAGAAGGGGCCCTGTGGTGCTTGCTATTCTGGATGGGGTGGGTTATGGAAAATATAAAGAGGGGGACGCGGTCGCGGAAGCGAAGATGCTTACGTTTGACAAGCTGCGTTCCATTTGTCCGCATACCAGGCTCAAGGCTCACGGCAGCGCGGTTGGTCTTCCTTCGGATGAGGATATGGGGAACAGCGAGGTTGGGCATAACGCTATGGGCTGCGGCCGTGTTTTCGCGCAGGGGGCAAAGCTGGTAAGCGCTTCTATCGCGGAGGGCGCGATGTTCGCGGGGGAAACCTGGAAGAGGCTTGTGGGGGGCGTGAAGGCTTCGGGTGGCAGTTTGCATTTTATTGGGCTTTTTTCCGATGGCAATGTTCATAGTCATATTGATCACCTGAAGGCAATGCTGGGGCAGGCCGCGGCGGAGGGAGTAGGGAAGGCGCGGGTTCACATTCTGCTTGATGGCCGCGATGTGGGGGAAACTTCGGCTTTGGAATATATCGATCCTTTTGAGGATTTTCTTGCGGGGATGAACCGTCGCGGGGTTGATTACCGCATTGCTTCTGGCGGCGGACGGCAGGTTATTACGATGGACCGTTATGGCGCGAACTGGGATATGGTGCGTCTGGGTTGGGAAATCCATGTGCAGGGCAGGGGGCGGCAGTTTGCTTCGGCGCGTGAAGCGGTGCAGACTCTGCGGGCCGAAACCGGGGCCATTGACCAGGATTTGCCGCCCTTTGTTATAGCAGTGGACGGAAAGCCCGTGGGTCCTGTCATAGATGGGGATTCGGTTATTTATTTTAATTTCCGCGGGGACAGGGCTTTGGAGATTACCGCCGCCTTTGAGCAGGAGGATTTCGACAAGTTTGATCGCGGGCGGCGGCCTAAGGCCGGATACGCGGGTATGATGGAATACGACGGCGACTTGCATATACCCCGGCAGTATCTTGTGTCCCCGCCGTCCATAGACAGAACCCTGGGTGAATATCTTGTGGCTTCGGGCGTGCGGCAGCTTGCTATCAGCGAGACGCAGAAGTACGGTCATGTTACGTACTTTTTTAATGGTAACAGGCTGGGCAGGTACAGCGAAGAGCTTGAAGACTATGTTGAGATAAAGTCGGATGTTGTTCCGTTTGAGCAGAGGCCCTGGATGAAGTGCGCGGAGATTACCGACAAAGTGCTTGCTGCTATTGGGGGCGGGAAGTACGGTATGATACGTCTTAACTTTCCCAATGGCGACATGGTGGGGCATACGGGTATTTACCAGGCGGTTATTTGTGGTCTTGAAGGCGTTGATTTGTGCCTGGGCCGTATTATGCAGGCGGTCAGGAAGGCCGGCGGGGTTCTTATTATTACCGCGGATCACGGCAACTCCGACGATATGTTTGAACATGATAAAAAGAGCGGCAGGGTTCTGACAAAGGAGGACGGCAGCCCGCGCGCGAAGACCGCCCATTCCCTGAATCCCGTGCCCTGCATCATCTATGATCCTGAATCCAAAGGTGAGTATTCCAAAACCCTGAAAGAAGGGTTGGGAATCAGCTCCCTGGCGGCGACAAGCATGGAGCTTTTGGGTTTTATTCCGCCCGGTGATTACGATCCGTCGGTTCTTGAGTTTTCATAGCC
>JAISAF010000053.1 GCA_031266855.1 Spirochaetales bacterium | reverse complement strand
TGAGTACCATTATGGCATGGACGCCCGCAACCATGAAACGAAGATGGCTCAGTACCGCAAATTCCTGGAAAAGCAGGACAATTTGAAAAAAATTGCTTGACATTTATCATAGACGACTTAGCGGTATTTTTTCTTTGTGTATAGTACTGTGTAACAATTAGAGCTTTTTCTGGATTTCGTAGTGGTGAATATATGGGTAAAATGGTATAATAACGGCAGACGGTTGGTGATAAAGACGTGCACAGCGCGTAACGCGCGGTGCACGGTGGCAGATCACGCAAATTTGCCCCACCAAAATTGCGGCCGCCTGGTTTCGCGCAGCTAATTGCCTTTGGCAATTAGCTGCGCCGGAATTGCCTGTGGCAATTCCGGGAGCTGGTTCTGTGCTGCCGCCCGGCAGACGGCTGGGGTTGTCGCTGCGTAAGGGATCGAAGTGGAAAGCCCGCAGGATTTGCATGAGCAAATCCGAGGACTTGGAACGGAGAGCCCGGCCCCGCCGGAGGCGGGGATACGCCCGTGAGATTTTTTTTAGTTAGATATTTTCGATAGATGTAGATGTTTTCGATAGATGTCAATAAGGAGGAACAATGTCGAATATAAATCCGTATCAAAGTCCTGAAACCGATGTCAGCGCGCTTAGGCCGGCAGCGGGTTCAGGCGCGATTACCCAAATCATGCGGGACCAGCTTAAAGGGGCGGCCGGATGGATGCGCTTTCTGGGAATTATGGGTTTTATTTCCTGTGGTTTTACGGTGCTTGCGGGCTGTGTTTTTATGTTTTTCGCGACGTCTTCTTTTATGAGTATGTATGATTTCGATATAGAGAATTTCGCGGACAGCTTTCTCGGCATATTCGGATCCCTGGGCGGGTTCGTGGGCGGGTTTTTCTATATTATATCCGCGGTGCTTATGTTTTTCCCTGCCCGATTTTTGCATAAGGCCGGATCGCAAATCCGGGTCTATATGCGTACGGGTATGGATTCCGATTTGGAAGAGGCGCTGGGGAATAACAGGAAGCTCTGGAAATTTACAGGCATTGTTACGATTGTCGGCATCGCCATAATCCCCGTGCTGGTTATCGTCGGAATTGTCGTGGCGGTAAGCGCGGCGGCTTTCATGTGAAAAGTATCGATGAAAAGTATCGATTCCGCGCTCAGGGTACAGACCCCGGAAGGTATCGGGTTTGTTCTGTATCCCGCTGGTTTCCTTATTCGCGGCTGCGCGTATATCATTGACTGGCTTATTCAATGGCTGCTCATCATTGCTATTATGCTTTGGTGCGTATACGGCGGGTTCGCGGGAGGATACTGGTTTTTCCTGCTTCTGATTTTTGCCGTGGACTGGTTTTATCATGTTTTTTTCGAGCTGGGTTTCGGGGGACAGAGTATCGGGAAGCGGATTCTGGGAATCCGTGTTGTGCGCGGCGATGGTTCGCCGCTGACGCCGGGCGCTTCGTTTATGAGAAATCTTCTGCGCTTTGCCGATGTTTTTTTGTTTTTGAACCTTATCGCGCTTCTGTGTATCAGCCTCAGTAGCGGTTTCCGCCGTATCGGCGACTGGGCGGGGGATACCCTGGTTGTGTATACCTCGCGGTACGAGGCTTTTTTCCAGGATTCTCTTTCCTGGCTCGCGAATGTTCAGGCTATTAGCCCGCCGCGGTCCCTTTCGGCGGAGGAGAAACAGGCTCTTCTGATGTTCGCGCGGCGTTATCCGCTTTTGGGTCCTGCCCGCGCGGATGAAATCGCCCGTGATTTCGCGGCGCTTCTTCGCTCGGGGGAAGCCGCCCGCGCGGCGGCGGGAAGCGGCGGGGATTCGGCTTATTTGCTGGGATTAGCGCGCAAATTTTCGGGGGACGTTCTGTGACGCAGCAGGCTTTCCTCGCGCGTCGCCAGGAATTCTGGAGCAGGATAGAGCGCGTACTCTACGGCGGCAGAAAGGCGGTAAAACGCAGCGCGGCCTGGTTTCCTGCCGCCTTCCGTGAACTGACGCAGGACCTGAACACCGCGCGCTCGCATGCCTTTGACCCCTCGATCATCGAAAGGCTGAACAGTCTTGTATTGATGGGCAATCAGGTTTTGTATGGGCAAAGAAGCTGGTCCCTGTCTTCCTGCGTGTATTTTTTTGTAAAAACCTTTCCCCGAGCCGTGCGTTCCCAATGGAAGGGCATGGCCGCCACTCACCTTGTTTTTTACGGGCTGGCCCTGTTTTTCGCGCTGGCCTGTGTATATTTCCCCGATCTGGTCTATACTGTTCTTTCCGAACAGCAGGCCGGAAATCTTGAGGAAATGTACAACCCGCAGAGCAGCCATTTTCTGACTCCCCGCGATGTAAGTTCCGACGCGGATATGTTCGGCTACTATATTTACAATAACGTTTCCGTTGCCTTCCGTACCTTCGCCGGCGGCGTTTTTCTTGGTTTCGGCAGCCTTTTGATTTTATGCGCCAACGCCGTCTTCCTGGGGGCTGCCGCGGCCCATCTGGTGAATCAGGGTTTTGCGCATACCTTTTTTTCGTTTGTCATCGGTCACGGCAGCTTTGAGCTGACCGCTATTGTGATGTGCGCCCAGGCCGGCCTTATTCTGGGCTACCGGCTTTTTGTTACTAAAGGGCTTTCGCGCCAGGCTTCTTTGCGGGAAGCCGGAAAGACCGCCCTGCCTCTTGTCGCGGGAAGCGCCTGTATGCTTTTTCTCGCGGCGATCATCGAAGCCTTCTGGTCGTCCCGCCATGAATTGGGTTTTACGGTTCACTACGCCGTGGGCGCGGCTGGCTGGATTGTGCTTTTCGCTTATTTCATTTTCTGTGGAAGGGGGAAAAAGCGGTGAACTCCGGCGTTTTAGTCCCCCGCCGCAGATGCGGCTGGGAAGCCTGCGATTCCGGCGTTCTTTTGTGGAGGCGCGGTTTCCGGCCCCTTCTGCTTTTCCCCGGCGTTCCTCTTCTGGCCCTTGCCGCCGGCCTGTGCTGTGTAAGCGGCATTCCGGTTTTTGTTTCCTGTATAGTCCTCTGGTGGCTCAAACCCCTGTGGGACCGTCTGGCCCTTCAGGTTATTTCCGTTCGCTTTTTTGAACCCGATTCATCCCCGCGGCGGCTTTTCGCGGATTTACCGGGAACACTCCTGCGCGGCCTTCCGGGCGACCTTCTGTGGAGACGCTTTTCTCCCTGGCGGGCGGCGCGGCTTGCGGTGCGGGTTCTGGAAGCAGCGCCAGTGAAAACTTCAAAAAAAAGTTCCCGGCGCGGCTACCGGCAAAGGATTTCCTCGCTGACTGGCAGCGGCCTTGGTTTCTGTATTTTTCTTACGGTTTTTTGCTACGCTCTGGAGTGCGCGGTTCTTGGAGGCGAAACTCTTTTTTGTTTAATCATCTGGAATATTTTCGGTACTTCGCTTTACATGGAAATCCAGGAAATCTTCCGGATTTTTGAACCTGCCTTCCCGATCATATACGCGGTGAATCTGGCGCTTCTTGAGGGCCTGTATGTGTGTATGGGTTTTGGCCTGTATATCAAAAGCCGGGTGGAGGGCGAGGGCTGGGATATTCAGCTTCTGCTGCAAAAGGCGGTTTCTTCCGCTGCCAGAAATTCCATGTTTAAAACCCTGCTTGCCGCCGTGGTATTCTGTCTGCTGTCCGCCCCGCTGGTTTTTCCCGACGGCGCGGACCCGCCCACCGCTGAGGAAAGCGCGGCTGTCCCGCTGGAAAAACTTGAGGAGGTTCTTGCCTCGCCTGATTTTGGCGGATGGCGTGAAACCTGGAGAATCCGCTTAAAACAGGAACCCGAATCCACGGACGAACAAAGCGCCCTTCCTGATTTTCCAAAACTGACAGTGAACAGGACGCTGAGGGAATTGATAGCCCGTACTCTTCGGTTTATCCTCATCGCCGCCCTGAGCGGTTTTGCGGTTTACGCGGCCTGGCGGTTTTTCCATATAGAAAAAGACCGCGTAAGCGGAAAAACTGAAAAAATGTACGGAAAAGTATCTCCCGCGGATGACCCGCGCGGGCTTCTGGGCCGGGCAGGGGAACTCTACAGCCGGGGCAGTATCCGGGAAGCCTGGGCTTTGTGTTTCCGCGGCGCCCGCGCGGCCTGCGGCGCTTCATGGGGCGTGGTTTTCCCGCCCGGCGCGACCCCGTACAACTGCCTGTCACTGCTGCGGGATCAGGGCCGCGATATTCCAGAGGGCTTTGTCCGGCTTGTGCGTTACTGGGTTTATTACGCCTACGCGGACAGGCTTCCCCCGGAAGGAGCGTTTGAAGAAGCCCTCGGTTTTTGCCATTCCCTTATCGCGGAGGAAAAAACAGGTGGGTAGGAAGCTCCTCATTTTCGGCCTCAGCGCGGCCCTGCTGGCCCTGGGGATGTACGCCGCCTCGGAATATTTTGAAATTTCTCCCGAATCTGTCCGGGAAGGCCCCTCCGCGAAAGCTCGGGCAAACGCGTACCTTGCCCTTGAACGCTGGCTTGAAGAGACAGGCCATCCCGTAGAAGTATTAATCGAAAAACCCGGTGAATCCGTATTCAGTGGGCCGAAAATTCTCTGCGTTCAGGCTTCCGGCTCCGCGTGGGAGGAAAACGTGACTGCCGGAATATTTTCCTGGGTACGCGGCGGTGGCTTCCTTTTCCTGTATGGGGACAGGCCCGCGCTGGAAAACGCGGCTGTGAAAAACTTTTTGAAAGAACTGGGCGTAAGGATTCAAACCCTTTCGGGGGGCGATGGTTTTCGCCAGCGGGGCAATAAGGATTTTCCTGATTTTGACCCGCGTTTGATCGTGAAACCTGTTAAGGAAAACCCAAACCGTCCGCGTATGAAGTGCTACAAGGACTCTGGCGGATATATCCGGCTTATTTCCGTTTCGATGGGAAAGGGCGCGGTAGCGGTATGCGGCGATCCCCTGTTTATGCGTTCAAGGTCCCTGTGGAAAAAGGAAAACGCCCGCCTTGCCTGGGAACTTACCGGAGCCAGGGATACTGCTGGCGAAGGAATAATTTTTATCCGCGGCAGAAATGAAAAGGACAGTATGTACGGCGCTTTAGCCGCGAAGGGCCGCCTCCTGTTTGTAATTATTTCCGCGGGTATTCTCGCTGTAACAGGTTTCTGGATGGTTATCCCTGTTTTCGGGCGGATAAAAAACGACCTGGAAAGGCCGGGGCGGCCTTTGAGGGAACGGTTTCTCGCCGAAGGCCGCTTCCTGAAAAAATTCGGCGCGCTTGAGAGCTATCTTGAAATGTACAGAAAGGAAATTCAATTCAAATCCCGCCTGGGTTCGGAGGCCGACCCGCAAGTCCTCGCGCGGCGGCTTGCCCCGCTGTGCGGCATGGATGAACAGATTATCCGCAAGGCCCTTATGCCCCGGAAAAACGTAAAATTCCGGGAATTTATAAAACAAACAAAAATTCTTAAAACACTATGGGAAAAAATAAACCGCTAAGTCGAAAAAGTCAAAAAAAAGATCTGAAAAACAAAAACTTATTTGGCTTATTTGACTTTGCGGTAAGATTTTTTTCAAAATATTAGGTGAAATTCTTAAAAAATTTTTAGCGTGATAGTTTATTGTTAGCGTGGTGGCGGCAGCCCGCCCGGCGTAGTCTCCAGACTATGCCGGGCAGGGAAGTCAAAAAAACTAAAGAACAAAAACTTATTAGACTTTTTCGACTTTGCGGTAAATTCTTTTTCTTAGCCTCAGGGGGCGGGGGCTTAAACCCGCTTGCCGGAATAAACGCCGATGCCCTGGATTTTCGAACAGCTCTATTGCATAATATTTTCAAATGATATAAACTAATTTATGGAGGATACTTATGCAGGCATACGAATTTAGTTCGATTATTGAAAATAATGGGGTAATACATATTCCCGCGCAATATTTACAAAATATCTCTTCTCCTGTAAAAGTTATTTTACTTACAAATGAAGAGACTCAGAACAAAAGCGAAAAAAAATTTTCCGCGATACGATTGCAAACAAAAGGATTTAAATTTGACAGGGATATAGCAAATGAGCGCTAAAGCATTTTTGATACGAATGTTTTTATCTACTTATATTCAGATGATGAAAGCGTCAAACGGGAAATTGCCCAAAAAGCCGTCAATAAATATGAATGTGTAATTAGCACACAGGTTTTAAATGAATTTAGTAGTATTTGTATAAGAAAATTGTATAAAAACCCTGGCGAAGTGGAATTGGCGATTGATGAAATGATAGGACAATGTATTGTTTTAACATTGGAAAAAGAAGATATAAAACGGGCGATTGGATTACATAAAAAGTTAGGATATAATTATTATGATTGCTTAATGATTGTTTCGGCTCTTAAATCCGATTGTAATTATTTATTAACCGAAGACTTGGCAGACGGACAAACTATTGAAGGGAAATTGATAATTGTAAATATTTTTTCAAGCGAAAATGCTAAAAAATATTTTATGTAAGGAAATATAATAAGCATAGTAATTTCGCCTGATGGCGCTGCCGGAAAATTTTATGGAGCGTTAAGATGATTCAACGGAAGTTGTGTTTGTTATTTATTATAGCTTTCAGTACACAATCTGTAATCTTTGCGGATGGCGGTATCGGGATTGGCGAGTTTGTTGGTATCGAGCTTGATGCGGGGTTTGCATTTGCTACTACTGGCGATATAGATATGTCTGGCCTCCCTGCTACCGTGGGCTTTTCAATAACCGCTGGCTTAGATAAGTTTGTGGGAATTGGATTTTATTCAAAATTTGTATTTCCAGAGGATGTTTGGTACACAGACGACTATTTTAAGTACGGAAAAGATTATAACGAAAGTTTTAAACTTGGAAAAGATTATGGTGATCTTGATGTTTGGCTGATTGATTTTTTTATGGGCCTGTAGTTACCTTATGGAGACTAACTAACGATGATAACCAAACGGCTGCTAACTTGATGTTTTGCTTTGGGCCTCATATAGCGCTGTTTCATTTTCATGTTCCCGCGACTGATTATGTTGAAGGCAATAAGTATTTTAGAAATTTTAAAGGATTTGGGGGTAATCTGACATTTCAAATTTATACGGCAACACTATATACCTATTTTAGATTGCAATATTCTTATGATATGTATAGCGGGGATATGAAACCGCTCCGGTCGTTATATCCCGGCATGAGAGTAGGATTAAAGCTAAATCCATAACATGGCAGAAGGGAAGTAAAGAAAGAGGGGAACCGCGAAGTCGAATAAGTTAAAAAAGAGGTCAAAAGAAATTTGAAAACAAAAACTTCTTCGGCTTATTTGACTTTGCGGTTTAAATTTTGATTTTTTGTTAGCCGCAATTCCGTTGCCGCTGCGCAATGGGATTGCAGCGGAAAGCCCACAGGAAGCGCATCGGCGCTTCCGAGGACTTGTAGCGGAAAGCCCGGTTTTTTGCGGTTTGGGAATTTGCCGCGCAAATTCCCAAACCGCAAAAAATGCGCCCAAATCTTTTCGACTTATTTGACTTAGCGGTAAAAATTCTGATTTTCTATCAGCATACCTGCCGGGGGATATGAATAATCCAAAAGATGTGAACAATATAGATATGAACAGTGATATGAATAATCCAGACATGAACGGACAGTATACTATCGAAACGGCGGCGCGGCAGATACAGACAGTACAGGAGGAAATCGCGAAAGCCTTCATCGGGCAGAAAAGCCTTGTGGCCCATACCCTGATTACTCTCATCGCCGGGGGGCATCTTCTTCTGGAAGGCGTTCCCGGTTTGGGCAAAACCCTCCTTGTCCGCGCTCTGGCCCGCGCCCTGGGAGGCGATTCCAAACGGGTGCAGTTTACCCCGGATCTTATGCCCTCGGATATTACCGGCAACATTATGCTCGAAGCCTCCAGCGGAAACTTCATAACCCGTACAGGGCCGGTTTTTACCAACCTTTTCATTGCCGACGAAATAAACCGCGCGCCAGCCAAAACCCAGGCCGCGCTTTTTGAAGCCATGCAGGAATTTCAGGTAAGTCTTGACGGAGTCAGCCACAGCCTGCCGCGCCCCTTCATGGTACTTGCCACCCAGAACCCGTTTGAACACGAGGGCACCTATCCCCTGCCTGACGCGCAGAAAGACCGCTTTCTGATGAAAGCCCTGATCGCGTATCCCGAAGCGGACGAGGAAAAGGAAATGATAGGGAAAGTCCTTTCCGGTGAAACCGGAGCGGAACTCGCGGTAAACGCCGTATCCCCGGTTTTAAGCCCCGGGGCTTTTATGGCCATCCAGAGACTCGCCTGCGGCCTGCGGGTTGACCCCTCGGTTATCGATTACGCGGTACGCCTTACAGGAGCCACGCGGAACATTCCCGCGCTACGGGCGGGCGCGGGCCCGCGCGGAAGCCTTGCCCTGATACGCTGCGCCCGCGCCCGCGCCCTTATGGACGGCCGGGACTTCGTACTGCCCGATGACGTACAAGCCCTCGCGGTTCCCGTCCTCGCTCACCGGCTAACCCCCTCCGCGGAAAGCGAACTCGAAGGCCTGTCCGAAGTGCGCATAGTCGAAAGCATTACCGCCCGTACCCAGGCGCCGCAGGTATAGCTGTATGTATAGCAGATATAGTTACAGTTATGCGATATTGCCGCTTGATATAACTAAATATGCAATATACTATGACAAAAGCTATATAAAAGGAGAAGGGAAATAAAACGGAGTACGCCTTTATGTCGTATAAAGGACGTTATATGACATGGGGCCTAAAATTGGTTGGAAATATAATAAAATAAAAAATTTACTGGAAAATATTTGACAAAAAGGTAAAAATGTGGTTTAATAAATACGTGTATATAATTTTATACAATGACCGGAGAAAATAAAATGAACGAAAAAATAAAGGAATTGTTGAATAAAATTGAAGAAGATACGAAACAATACGGAGAAAGCATTTATACCCAAATTGAAAAAACAAACGAAAAGGAAATTAAATATTTTAATAATTGGATTGTAAAAGATAATAAAAATAA
>JAISAF010000028.1 GCA_031266855.1 Spirochaetales bacterium | reverse complement strand
GCGCATCGCGGGCAAAAAAAGGCGCCCTCTTTTCTCATTTCAGTTTTGAAAACGCCGATATTCTAGGCATGAGTATAGCTTCGCATGATCTGCGGCTTCTGGAGCATTTGATGGGGGAGGAGGCCGGAACTTTGGAGGCTCTTTCCGTGCTGGAGGACGGGTTGCGCCGTTCGGTGCTGGCGAGGGACTGGTCGGGTCTTGATGAAACGCTGCTGCGTGTGAAGGCGGCGGGCGAGAAGGTGTGGCAGGCGGATCAGATTCGGGCGGCTGTGTACCGGAAGATTCAGATTTCCTGCCGGTTGGGGCCGGGGGTGAGTTTTCAGGATGTTCTTGCGTGTGTTCCTGTGGAGGAGCGGGAGGGCTTGAATAGTCTTCACCGGAGGCTGCGTGTGGCGGCGGAGAGGGTGCGGTGTTTGACGGGGGGGCTGGATACGTATATCAGTTCGGCTGTGAGTACGATGGATAAGGTTCTGGGGGAGATTCTGCCTGAGCGGAAGAACAGGATTTATAATAGCGGGGGCAGGATTGAGGGTTCCAGCCGGCCTGTGATGATTAGCCGCAGTTTGTAGGCGGTGAGGAGAGGGGCGTATGCAATCGACTTTTTCGGGGATTGAGCTTGGTAAGCGGGGGCTTATTGCTCATACCCAGGGGCTTCAGACTGTTGGTCATAATCTTTCAAATGCTTCGACCGAGGGGTATTCCCGGCAGAGGGTGGAGCTGAAGCCGACGGAGCCTTTGTATGTGCCGGGCTTAAGCCGCGAGGAGAGGCCGGGGCAGGTTGGGCAGGGGACTGATGTGGCGCGTATTGAGCGTGTGCGGGATGCGCTGCTTGATCACAGGATTGTGGGGCAGGCTCATCTTGAGGGCTACTGGGGCGCGCGTGACCGCTATGTTGGTATGCTGGAAAAGGTTTATAACGAGGTGGCTGATACTTCCCTTCGTGGCGCCCTTGATCAGTTCTGGTCTTCGTGGCAGGAGCTTTCCCTGCATCCGGCGGAGATGGCAAGCCGCGCTGTTGTTCTGGAGCGGGGGAATACGTTTGTTGACGCTGTGCATGAGCGTTTCCAGGGCTTATCGCGTGTGCGCGATATGATCGAGGAAGATATAAAGATCACTGTGGGCGAGATTAATACCTACGCGAAGGGTATTGCCGCTTTGAATGTGGAGATTCTCCGGGTCAAGGCTCAGGGGGATAATCCGAATGATCTTATGGACAGGCGCGATTTGCTTGTGGAAAAACTTTCGGGTTTAATTAATATTACTGTTGATGAACGCGATCCTGATGAGTATATGATTCATACCGCGGGGCTTCATCTGGTTCAGGGCGAGGAGTACCGGGCTTTGGATTTCGAGGGCGATCCGGGAAACGACGGGTATATCCGGGTTTTCTGGCGCGTTGGGGAGGAGAATGTACGGCCCCAGGGCGGCAAACTTGCCAGCCTTTTCGAGCTTCGCGACGGGGATGTGCGGCGGGAGATCCAAAACCTGGATAACATGACGGTCAACTTCATGGATTTGGTGAACGAGATCCATACGAAAGCCTGGGGTTTGAACCAGAGGCAGGGAAATCCTTTCTTTGTTGAGTATCCGGCTGTTACCAACCTGATGGGTAATTATGACCGCGCCGGCGGGGGCGCTTACGATTCCTCCTATATTTTCAGGATTACCGGCTCTCAGGCCCTTGATCCGCAGGAACACATCGGCCTCGCCGGGGAAATGGTTTTCGCGGGGCCGGGAGGGGAAACGCGCGTGCCCTACTATCCTTCCGATACGGTGGAGGATGTGGTAAACAGGATAAATCATTCCGGCGCGGATATTGCCGCGCGGCTTGACAGGGACGGGCGCCTGAGCCTGAAAGGGATTCCTTCAAAGGATCCGGCCTTTCCCGATTTTGTTATACGTCATGTGGAGGATTCCGGCCAGCTTCTTGCGGGCTACGCGGGCGTTCTTCGTGGTTCGGGGCCGGAAGGAGCTTTTTCCTGGGACGTTCCCGACGCGGTATATACTCTGGAAGGCGGGGATTCGCGCTACACCGTGGCGCCTCTTGCGCATCCAAGCGCCTGGGTACGGGTAAACGAGCAGCTTCAGCGGGAACCGGCCTCCATCGCGGCCGCCTTTGGCGAGGCGGGCCGCCCCGGTCTTCCCGGCGACGGCTCGGCGGCGCTGGCAATCGCGTCTTTGCGTAATCATCCTGTAATGATAGGTAAGACAACAACGTTTGATAATTATTTCGCTGACACAGTGGCCTTTATTGGTTTGAAAGGCGAGCAGGCCCGCGAGGAGCTGGCGACCCAGGACCAAATTATGAAGGATTTGCGCGATATGCGCGAGGCGCTTTCCGGCGTCAATATCGATGAGGAAATCGGAAACCTGATTAAATACCAGCACGGCTATTCCGCCGTAGCGCATTTTATTACCGAATATACAAAGATGATTGATACAATCATCAACCGTTTGGGAGTGTAACACATGAAACGCATCAGTACAAATCTGCCAAATAACGATATGCAGTATTACATGAGGGGCCGCGAACACGGCATGAATACCGTGTCCAATAAAATGGCCGCCCAAACCCGTATTCTGGGTTTACGCGACGACCCCGCCGCGGCGGCCCACTCGACGCGCTACGCTTCGCTTATTACGCGGCTTGAGCGTTTTTCGCAGAATGTCTCCTACGCCCACGATAACCACCAGATAACCGAAGGCCGTGTTACCGAGGCGGTGGAGGTCTTGCAGCGCGTACGGGAGCTTGCCGTGCAGGGTTCAAACTCCACGTATACAAAGGACGATATTGCCCTGATGGGCCAGGAAGTGAACCAGCTTTTGAACCAGCTGGTGGAAATTTCCAATTCCCGCAACGGCGACGGTACAATGATTTTTTCCGGCGATAAATCAAAAAGCCTCTCCTTCCGTCCTGTTGAAGGCAGCGTCGCCGGTTCGGGAGAAAAGGTTATTACCAATGTTGAGTACATTGGCTCAATTGGCGTCAACCGGACTGAAATCTCCGACGGGGCGTATGCCCGTATCAATTTTCCGGGAAACGAAGTTTTCTGGGCCGAAAACCAGCAGATTTTTCCCACAGTGGACGCCAGCGCCTATCAGGTCAACACGGACACCGCCATTTTTATCGACGGCGTGGAAATCCCCTTAAAGGAAGGCGACACCATCCACGCCATCATCGCGAAAATTAACGACTCCACCGCCCCCGTGAAAGCACAGCTTGATCCCATGCGCAACAGCCTGCTCCTGCAAACAACCACGCCCCATCAGGCATGGCTGCGCGACGGCGAAGGCGGCAGGGTTTTCCAGGACCTCGGCATACTGCGCGACTCGGAAACTCCCCCCCCCGGAAACCTGAATTACACAGCCCGCGTTTTCGGCGGTTCGGTTTTCGACATGGTAATCAAACTGCGCGACGACATGTACCAGGGAAAAAGTCTTGAAATCGGCGGCAGAGGCATACGCGGCATTGACGACGCGCTGGAAAGTATGACTTCCACGTTAGGCGCAATCGGCGCACAGGGTACGCGGCTGGAAATTACCTACGCGCGCCTTGCCACCGAAACAAATAATGTTACCTCCCTCAATTCCTCGACCATCGACCTCGATATGACAAAAGCCGTCATGGACTATAAAATGCTCGAACTTACCCATAAAGCCGCCCTGGGCGTCGCGGGCAGAATTCTCCAGCCCACGCTTCTGGATTTTCTGCGGTAATCCTATGGTAAATTGGAAAAGGCAATTGGGCGCATTTTTGGCGCTCCGCGCCAAAAACCGGGCTTTCCGTTCCAAGTCCTCGGAATTGCCCATGCAATTCCTGCGGGCTTTCCACTGCAATCCCTTGCGCGGCGGCAGCTCAGAATCAGTGCCCGGAATTGCCACAGGCAATTCCGGGGGCAGCTAATTGCCAAAGGCAATTAGCTGCGTGCAACCAGGCGGTCGCAATTTTGTTCTGACAAAATTGCGTGCTCTGTCACCAAGCACAGCGCGTAACGCGCTGTGCACGTATTTATCACCAACCGGCTGCCGCGGCGGCAGCTTGAGAATCCGGTCAGGTATCTAATTGCCTTTGGCAATCAGATACTTGCGTATAACTCCGGCGGGTGCGATTTTGCCGCGCATGGCGGCAAAATCCAGTATTTTTCGGGGGAAGTTATTTAGAAACCGGGGTTTCTATAACTCTGTTATTGTAAAAGGCCGTCTAGTGCAAAAGGCAATAAAAAAGCGAGGATATAAAAGAGCGATGCGCATTAATACAAAAGCCTACGGAAGCGTTGAAATTGACGACAGGCAGACGCTGTCTTTTCCCCACGGCATCATCGGCTTCGAGCGGTTCAGGCAGTACGCCCTTATGGACGCGGCCCAGCAGCCCTTCTTCTGGCTCCAGTCCCTCGATGTCGCGGAAATCGCCTTTGTTCTCATCAGCCCGCGGATTTTCCGGCCCGAATATACGCCGGACGTTTCCCCCGAAGATATCCAGGACCTGGCCCTTGAAGACCCATCCGACCTTCTGGTCTTTTCCATCGTTACAATACCCGAAAACCAGAACCGGATGAGCGCGAACCTGCAAGGCCCCGTTCTCATCAACCGCAAAACACGAACCGGCCGGCAGTCCATTTCCCTGAATCCCACCTGGCAGCTCAGGCACTTTATCATGGACGAGCTTGCCGCCCTGAGGGCATAGCCATGCTGATTCTAACCCGCAAATCAGGCGAAAGCATTATGATCGGCGACACCATAGAAGTCCAGGTCGTCGATCTCAAAGGCGACCAGGTCAAAATAGGCATAAAAGCCCCGCCCACAATCAAACTCTACCGCAAGGAAGTCTACGACGCCATTCAAAAAGAAAACGCCGCCGCCGCCCAGTCAAAACCCGAACTGCCCTCCCTCGACGCGATGCTCAAACAAAAAGAAAAATAACAAAGTCCCTCGAAGTTTATTCTGGTACAATATTCTGTATCCCGTCCGGCGCAGGCTCTGCCCGCGCCGGATGTAGAAGCAGGCGACCGCGCTTGCAGCTTCAAAAGCGGGTCACGTAATTGCCGTGAGGCAATTACGTGCGTATAACGCGGCTGCGCGATTTTGCCGCTTACATCGCATGGAAGCCATCAGCCTCCAAGATATGCCTTTTTGACTTCTTCGTTATTCCGCAGGTTTTCGCAGGTATCCGCAATAACGACTTCTCCGGTCTGAAAAACATAGGCCCGATCCGCACTTTTCAGTGCAATTCGCGAATTTTGCTCCACAAAAAGAATAGTAGTCCCTTCTTCACGAATTTTTTTGATAGCCTGAAAAATATCCTTCACAATGATAGGCGCAATCCCTAGTGATGGTTCATCCAGCATTATCATTTCAGGACGAGCAATCAGCGTACGCCCTATTGCGAGCATTTGTTGTTCTCCCCCCGAAAGCGTACCGCCCATTTGTTCTTTTCGTTCTTCAAGCCGGGGAAAAAGCCGAAAAATGTCTTTTAATTCCTTTTTAATTTGCCCCCGGTCTTTACAGGTGTAGGCGCCTATCATTATGTTC
>JAISAF010000484.1 GCA_031266855.1 Spirochaetales bacterium | reverse complement strand
TGGTAATTTTTTTTTCGATGAAGTATAATCAGCGTATGGTTGAGAAGTCGCGCTTTGCTGTTTTTTTTAATAAATTTTTTTCATTCGCGAAGAAACTGCCGCAGGAGGCCGCGGTCGCCGGGGAACTGGGGCCGTTCGCGAAGCGCATTATTTCTGACGCTTCAATTTTTAATGAGATTCCGTCTCCGACGGAGCGGGAGCAGGAGCGTATTCAGTTTATTTTGCGCAGGCTGGATAATTTTGGTATTTCCGAAGTTATAAACGATGGCGAGGGAAATGTGGCGGTTCTTTTTTCGAGTCAGAAGCCCGCGAATAAATGCGTTTTGCTTTTTGCTGATATTGAGAATGACGGCTATACGCCTATTAGCAGTCTGGTACATCTGTCGCAGGGGCTGGCGAGCGGGGGCGGGCTTGCGGATAACACGATTGGGGTGGCGACGCTTCTTGTTCTGGCGGAATATCTTCAGCAGAACGACAAGCGCTATGATATTAATATTCTTATTCTTTTTACCCGGCTTGCCGGGCAGGAGGAAGAGTTCGCGGGGCTGCGCAGATTTCTTTCTTCCTGGGTTGGGGAAATCTCTTTTGCTTTCTATGTTACCGGCATTCAGCAGGGAAATATCGAAACCCGGCCTTTGGGGCATTACAAGATGACGGTAACGGCGCGTACAAATGAACATGCTGTTCTGGAGGACAAGGGCGGGGATTCGGCGGTATGGGTGCTGTCCAATATCGCTTTCCGCCTGGGAACTATCAAGTGGGATATGAAGAGCGCGACGATTCTTAATATCGCGCGTATCGTGGGGGGTGTGGGTTTTGGTTTTTTCCCTTCGGAGGGTTTTATGGAGCTGGAGATTTATTCCGGCGATACCGCGGCTTTGAATTTGACAAAAAATACGGTGGAGGCAACCATCGAAAAGATTGCCGCTGAAACGGGGACGCGGGTAGACTTTACAGTAAACTCTTTTATTCCTGTGGCGAATCCCGAAGTCAACGCGTTCCTGACAGACATTCTGAAAAAGGTTCATGCGGATTTGCGGATCCTGTCGAACTTTGTGTCGATTCCCGATAAGACCGCTATTCTGAATTCTTTTGGAATCCCGGCTGTCTGTGTCGGCATTACGCGCGGGAAAAAAGGTCTGGATGAGGAATATGTGGAGCTGGCTCCCATCGAAACAGGTTTTCAGCAGCTTCTGCTTCTTCTGGAGAGAAGCGTTATCAACAGGGAAATGAACCAGCCATGAATGAAGGAAACGCAATGAAGGAAATTCGATGAAGGAAACGCAAGGTAAAGAAACGCACAGCGTTCTTTTGGATAATACGTTTCATCACAGCCGTTTCGCCGATACGAAAAGACTCTGTAGTTTGAAGAAAGAAAAGGGTTTGCGCATATCCCTTGCCTTTCCGACCCTGAATGAAGAAGCGACAATCGGTAAGGAAATTCTGGTTATTAAAACCGAACTGATGGACCGGCTGCCCCTTATTGACGAAATAGCTGTTATCGACTCCGGTTCCTCGGATAAGACACGTGAAATATCCCGCGCCTACGGAGCCCAGGTGTATCTTTCCAAAGATATTCTGAAAAGCCAGGGGACTTTCCGCGGCAAGGGCGAAAATCTCTGGAAAAGCCTGTACGCCCTGAGCGGCGATATTATCGTCTGGATTGACGCGGATATCCAGAATATCTCGCCCAAGTTTGTCTACGCGCTTATCGGCCCCCTGCTTGAAAATGACGAACTCCAGTATGTCAAGGCTTTTTATGAACGCCCCCTGAAAACCCTGGCCGATATTGCCCCGTCGGGCGGAGGCCGCGTTACCGAGATACTCGTGCGCCCGCTATTTTCGCTTTTTTATCCCGAACTCGCCTTCCTTATCCAGCCCCTGTCCGGGGAATACGCGGGCCGCCGGAAACTGCTGGAACAGCTTGCCTTTTCCGTTGGCTACGGCGTGGAACTCGGACACCTTCTCGACGTATATCACGCCTGCGGCATCGGCGCGCTCGCGCAGGTGGATATAGACAAACGCATTCACCGCAACCAGAGCGTCCAGTCTCTCAGCCGCATGTCTTTCGGCATCCTGAATACTTTTTTTAACCGCCTCCGCAAATATGGCGATATGGATTTGAAAGCGGTCATGAACGCGCATCATATCGCCTTGAATGTGCTGGGCGAAAAACACGAGCCGGTATTTACCGACGTGTGCGCCGTGGAACGCCCGCCGATCATCGAAGTCAGCGAATACCGGAAAAAATTTCATCCGAAAAAAGATTAAACAGGCGGGAATTTTTATCCTCAAAGTTTTGGGCGCCTCCCCGGCGCGAAGCGCGCCGGGGCCGGGCTTTCCGCTGCAATCTTTTTTACCGCTTCGCGGTAAAAAAGGATTTCCGCTACAATCCCTGGCGCCGCTCCAGCGGCAGCACACCCCTGTGAATGCGAAGCATTCACAGGGGCGTCCGGGTATTCATTTCGCGTAACGCCGCGCCCGCGCGGAAACCGCGCGGGCTGTTTCGGCCCGCCCGGCGCATCGCGCCGGGCGGTGCTGCACCCCCCGCGTTTTTGCTTCGCAAACCCGCGACCGGCGCGTTATACGCACGCAGTCAATTGCCACCGGCAATTGACTGCGTGGGCCTGGTTTTTGAGCTTTCCGCCCGGCAGCCGGTGGTGATAAATACGTG
>JAISAF010000452.1 GCA_031266855.1 Spirochaetales bacterium | reverse complement strand
CGTAGTTGAAGTGAATACTACCCTGCGTAACAAGACATTTACCGCGAAGTCGAATACGCCGGAGTTGGAACAAAAACCCATTTAAAATTCGGAATCCGGGCGCATTTTTTTGCCCGCGGCCGGGCAAAAAAACCGGGCTTTCCGCTCCCAGTCCTCGGATTTGCCAATGCAAATCCTGTGGGCTTTCCGCTGCAATCCCTTGCGCGCGCACCAGCGGCTAAAACCCTTGTATTGATTGAGGATGAGGAAATGGATATACAGCAGATACAGGAAGAGCTTAATTCCGCCCGGCAGCTTTACAGCCGCGCGCGGGATAACATCGCGGCGGTTATAGTCGGCCAGAAAGGTATGATTGACGGGCTTTTCATGGGGATTCTCGCCGGGGGCCATGTGCTTCTGGAAGGGGTGCCGGGGCTTGCGAAAACCCTTGCGGTAAAAAGCCTTGCCCAGTCCATTGACGCGAGTTTCAAGCGTATCCAGTTTACCCCGGATCTGCTTCCCGCGGATCTTACCGGCACTCTGGTCTACCGGCAGCAGACCGGGGAATTTGTACCCCGCAAGGGGCCTGTTTTTTCCAATATTATCCTTGCTGACGAAATAAACCGCGCGCCCGCCAAGGTACAAAGCGCTCTTCTGGAAGCGATGGAAGAGAAGCAGGTTACTATCGGTGACAATACCTATCCCCTGCCTGATCCGTTTTTTGTTCTTGCGACGCAGAATCCCATTGAACATGAGGGAACCTATCCTCTGCCGGAAGCCCAGCTTGATCGTTTTATTCTGAAAGTTCTGGTAAGCTATCCCGGTGTGGAAGAGGAGCTGGAAATCCTGCGCAGGGCGGGAACCGGAAACCTGGGCGCGGTTTCGCGGGCTGTTTTTCCTGGCGATATCCGCAGGTTGCAGGAAGTTATACAGGGTATCAGCGTAGACGGGCGCATTGAGGTCTATATTGTTTCGCTGGTATCGGCTTCGCGGGAGAAGCAGCGGGGGCACAATTCCTATTCGCGTTATATTGAGTTCGGCGCTTCCCCGCGCGCCGCGATTTACCTGTACCGCTGTGCGAAGGTGCAGGCTTTTTTTGAGGGCAGGGCCTATGTTATACCCGAAGATGTGAAGGCCGTTGCTCCGGCTGTCCTGCGGCACAGGATTGTACTGTCCTACGAGGCCGAATCGGACGAGCTTACAGCCGACGATGTTATCAAAAATCTTTTAGGAGCGGTTAGCGTGCCGTGAACCCTGATGCGGAAAGGTCCCGCGTCAGGGGCCTGCAAATAGTTTCGACAAAACTCGTGGAAGGAATCCTCGCCGGAAATTACCGTTCCGTATTCAAGGGGCAGGGGATTGAGTTTGACGAGGTGCGCGAATATGTGCAAACCGATGACGCCCGTCTTATTGACTGGAACGTGAGTTCCCGCCTTGGGGGTGTTTTTACCAAGACGTTCCGGGAGGAGCGGGAGATTACCCTGTTCCTTGTTGTGGATGTGTCCCCGTCGGTTTTCGCGGACAGCCGCCGTCATACAGCGGAGAGGCTTTTGTCGCTTCTGAGTTTCGCGGCAATTCAGAACTCCGACCGGGCCGGCGCTGTTTTCTTTACCGACAGGATAGAGAAGTGGATTCCTCCCCGCAAGGGCAAGTCCCATGCCATGCGCCTTATGGGGGATATGCTGCGCTTCCGGCCAACGGGGCGGGGTTCGGATCTTGGACTGGCCCTGCGCGCTTCGGGGGAGGCGCTTAAAAGGCGGGGCATTGTTTTTATTCTGTCGGATTTCAAGACCGGCGGCTATCAGCGGGAGCTGCTGATTCTGGGCCGCAAGCACGATGTCATCGCGCTGCGGATTTCTTCTCCCGCGGACGAGGAGTTTCCCGAGGCGGGGCTGGCCTATCTTGAAGACCCGGAAACCCGGAATGTTCTCCTAAGCGCGGGTATGTCGGAAAAATTCCGGCAGGAGTATGCGGGTTTCAGGCAGGCGCGGCGGCGGCAATGGCTCCGTGACTGCGGCAGGCTGGGAATTTCCGTTGTGGAAATATCGACGCTGGATGACCCTGGCGAAAAACTGACCCAGTTCTTTAAACGCCGTGGTAAAAGGAGGGGAGCCTGAAGAGCATGCGCGGGAACATTTTCGGCCGCATTTTGTGCCGTTTTCTTTGCTGCACGTTTTTTTTTCTGTTTCCCGCCTTTCTTGGGGCGGATGGCAGTTACACGGTGGAAAGCATTCAGTTCATTCCCCCTGTGTATTATGTGGGCGACAGGGTGGAATTGCGGGCTGTACTTAGATCCTCTTCCGGTGTGCGGATTCTGCCGCCAAAGGAATTTCCGCGCATCGAATGGGGGGAATTCCATGACGCGTATATCGTGCCGCGGGACGGCCTTACCGCGCTTCATATTTCCTTTACCGCTTACCAGACCGGCAGCAAGACCATTCCCAACCTTGTTTGCGGGGATGTGGTTCTTCAGGGTTTAAGCGCTTCGGTTCGTTCCCTGACGGAGGGGGCCGTGAGGGAACCCGCTCCTGCCCACGGGAGTCTCCTTCTTCCCTCAACGCGGCTTATCATCGCGCTTGCCGCGGGATTCCTTATTGTCCTGCCTCTTGCGGCGCTTGCCTGTTTTATCTGGCTGCGGCCCGGCTTGAGAAAAATTATTGGGTATTACCGGGAAAAACAGCCCTACCGGAAACTGAAAAAAGACCTGGCCCTTCTGCGCGTCCGGGCGGGGGAGACGGATTCTCGGCAGTTTTATATTTCCCTTCTGGAGGCGATGAAACTTTACATGAACCGTCACATTGCGGCAAATTGTCTGGCCTTTACGACCCGCGAGCTTGAGGCGGTTTTCGGGAAAACTTTTGAATGCGGGCAGGAAGCGGACGCTCTTCTTGGGATTTTCCGTTACGGGGATGAGGTAAAGTTCGGTGGACGGGAAAGTTCCCAGGGAAAACGTCTCCAGGATATAAGCCTTGGGGCGGCTATCCTGTGGCGGCTGGAAAACTCGCGGCGGGCCGCGAAAAAGGAGAGCGTTCATGCTTAGCTTTGAGTCGCCCCTCTACCTGCTGCTGTGCTTTCTGATTCCTGTGGGAATCTGGCTGCGGCATATACGCCGGGGCAGGGGAAACCTGCTTTGTTTTCCGTTTGACATCTGGAAGGAGAGTGGTTTTTCCGCTTCCCTGCGGGCATTGAGGATTATTCTGTTTATAAGCCATACCGCTTTCTGGGCGGGATGTACGCTCCTTATTATCGCCCTTGCGGGGCCGGGCCTGATCTCGCGCGAAAGGGTTTTTCTGAACAGAGGCGTCGATATGATGATTGTTCTGGACGAATCGCCCAGTATGGCGGCCCAGGACTTTCAGCCCCGCAACCGTTTTGAGACAGCGCGCGAAACAATCCGGCGGTTCATCCTCGGCAGGGAGAATGATTCCATCGGCCTTGTTGGTTTTGGCTACGAAGCCGCCCTGCATGTGCCGCCTACGCTTGATTACTCCTATCTTCTGTCGGAACTGGACAAACTTCACATTATGACTTTGGGTGACGGAACGGCAATCGGCATGGGTATCGCCGTGGCGGCCCTGCATCTGAAATCCAGCGCCGCGCCGGAAAAAGTCATTATCCTTCTTACCGACGGCAAAAACAACGCGGGGGAGATTCCTCCTGATACCGCCGCGCGTATAGCGGCCCGGATAGGGGCGCGGATTTACGTTATCGGCATCGGCGGCAGGGGGGAAGCTCCTATAGAACTGCATGATGTGAAAAGTGGAAAAATCCTGCGGGGAAGCATTGAAGGCGGTTTTGACGAGGATGTATTGAAAACCGTGGCGGAAAAATCCGGGGGCAGTTATTTTTTCGCGGGGAATCAGGGAACGCTGAACGCGGTTTTCAGCGCCATCGACTCCCTTGAAACAGTGGAAAGGCGGGTGCGCATTCAGGTTACGACACGGGCCGTTCACGCGTGGTTTATTATGGCGGCGGTCATTCTTCTGGCGGCGGATTTTCTTGTGCGGGTTCTTTTTTTACGGGAGGTTCTGTGAATACGGGAGGTTCCGTGAATATCGAAAATCCCCTGGGGCTGCTGTTTCTTTTTATTCTTGTCCCTGTCGTGTACGCGGCCCTGCGGAACTATCTGGGTGGAAAAGTTTTTCGCAGCCGTCTTGCGGGAAACCCGGAGGGGCAGGAAGATGAGGAGTTCGGAGGTTTCTTTGTCAGGACATTTTTGAGTACGTTTTTTTTCTGTCTTTTTCTGGTTTTTTCCATCCTGGCCCTCGCGGACATTTCCTGGGGCACGGCTCCGGAAACGGAAGACAGAAACGGTCTTGATGTGGTGGTGGTTCTTGACGTATCGTACAGTATGCTCGCGCAGGACAGTTCCCCCTCCCGCCTGGAGGCGGCCTGCGATATTGCCCTGGGTCTTATCCAGGGGCTTGGCAATTCACGTTTTGCCGTAACCGCTTTCAAAGGCGGGGCCGTCCTGGCTGTGCCTATGACGGAAGACAGGGAAATACTCGAAGCGTTTTTTCTGAATGCGAACCCCTCGGTTGTAAACACTCCGGGGACAAGTGTGGAGTCGGGCCTTGAAACGGCGCTGGGCGCTTTTCCCGCGGGTACGGCAAGCCACAGGGCCGTCGTGCTTTTATCGGATGGCGAATCCCTGTCAGACTTTACGGGCAGGGCGGTGGAAAAAGCCTCGGCCCTGGGGATTCCCGTTTTTGCCGTGGGTCTGGGCGGTACGCAGGGTTCGGTAATACGCCTGCCGGACGGAAAGCTTTTGACGGATTATGAGGGCCGGCCCGTGGTTACGCGGCAGAATGTGGAAGCCCTGGAAGCGATAGCCGGTATATCGGGCGGCGAATATTTTTCTTTCCGCGAGCCGGGCCTCATAAGTCTATTGATGCGCAAACTCGGGGACTTCGAGGAATCCCGTGGTAAAATGGGTTTCCGCCTTGTCGCGGTACACCGTTACCGGAGCTTCCTCCTTGTGGGTTTTCTGTTTCTGTGCGCTTCAATTCTGATACGGAGCGTCAAATGGAAAAAAAAGTGAGCAGGGTGCGGAATCACCTCGCGGGCTTCGCGTTTCGTGGAAGGCAGGGCCTTCCGCGAAACGCGCACGGGGGCTGGTCACAAAATTGCATACGCAATTTTGCTGGCAGCGAATTTGCGTTTGCAAATTCGCTGCCAGCCGCTGGGCGCGCGCAAGGGATTGCAGCGGAAATCCCGCAGGATTTGCATAAGCAAATCCGAGGAATTGGAGCGGAAAGCCCGGTTTTTTTGGACGCGCGAAGCGCGTCCAAAAGAATGCGCCCGAAGACGGTCGCTTTCCGAGAGGAAATTTATTATAGTGGGCGCTCACGCGCCCCCGGAATGTGCCCGCTTCTTATTTTTGTTCTTTTTGTTGTTTGTCTGGTGGGCTGTGAAATACGGAATGTTTATCTTGATGTCATGCAGGGGCAGTATTTTTATGGGCGCGGGCAGTATCAGGAGGCGATTGTTTCCTACATGCGCGCGCTTGAGTCGGGCAGGTATACCGCGTGGGTGGAGTATAACCTGGGTAACGCCTACCACTCGCTGGGGGAGATGGAGGCGGCTGCGGCTGTGTGGGATAGCGCGTCGCAGACGGAGGACCCGGGCCTTCAGTTTCATGTCGCTTACAATACGGGAAGCCTTTACTACGAAATGGGGAAATACCGCGAAGCCTACGAGAAGTTTAAACATGCGCTGCGGCTTGACCCTTCTGCGGTGGACGCGAAGATTAATCTGGAGTTGTCTTTGCGAAAGATGAATTCCGGCGGGGGGCCTCAGCCTTCGGGCGGCGGCGGATCCCAGCCCGCGGGGGAGGATTCGGGGAGAATTCTTGATTACGTTAAACGCAGGGAAGGGACAAAATGGAAGGCTTCGGAGGAGATCAGCCAGCCGGACAGGGATGACTGGTAGGCTGTGTGATGACAGGTAAGCTGTGTGATGACAGGTAAGCGGTGTATGGAGAGTGAGGCGTGAAGAATATAATACTATGCTTTTCCCTTCTGTCGGCTTGCGCGCTGTTCCCGGCCGCCGCGCAGGAAGGGCCCGCGTTGCTTATTGAACCGGCGCGGCCCCGTGAGGGTCAGAACTTTACGTTGAGTTTTCTTGTTCCGCATGGCAGGGCGGAAGAGGTGCGTTCGGACGATAGCAGGAATTTTTCCGCTTCCGCGCAGCTTGTGGTGGGGCCTGGTATATCCAGTTTTCTTGACAGCGATCCGGTGACCGGAATTTCCCGGCTTTTTACTCTGGTACGGTACACCCTGCGCGCCCTCCGGCCAGGGAGAAGCGTGCTGGGGCCTGTTCCCTATAGTATCCGCGGCCGCGAATTTTTTACCAGCGCCGTGATTCTTGAAATTACGCGCGAGCGGGATTCCGCTGTGCCTTTTGATCTTGAGTGGCGGCTTCCCGCCGGTGAAATCTATGAAGGCCAGAGCGTGGCGGCTCTTCTGGAAATGAACGGCCTTGAAACCATAACGGTTCCCGAAAGCGTGTCGGTTCCCAAGCCGGCCGGCGCTCTTTTTGAGGAGGTGGACGGCCTTGGCGGAATTTCCTCCCACAGCGCGGGCGGCAGGGAATTGTACCGTATGGCGGTCTCCTCCTGGATGCTGACCCCTTCATCAACAGGCCGTATCATCCTGCCTGCCGCGCGGGTCAGGGCCCTGGGCCTGAGTGTGGACAGTTCCCCCCTCGCGCTTACGGTACGGAGCCTGCCGCCGGAGGTGGAATCAACCGGAGCCGTGGGCCGTTTTACGGTAAGCGGCGGAACGGATACGCGGGAAATCTTTTTAGGCGAAACTTTGAATCTCTTTTTTCGTGTAGAGGGGGAGGGGAATCTTAACTACCTTCAAGCCCCGCCCCTGAAATTCGAGGATATCCTGATAACCGGACAGGAGACATCATCCGAACTGAGCGCTTTTGATTTGGGTTACCGGGGCTGGATAGAATGGGCTTTCCGCCTTTCGCCCCAGAAAGCCGGAAACTTTACCTTAACGATCCCCGCTTTTTCCTGGTTTGATCCCGAAAGCCGGTCGGTGAAAACTTCCACGGAAATTAAGATGCAGACGCTTGTCCGCGCGCGGCAAACCGCCGGGCCTGAGCGGACAGCGGAAAACCAGAAAATCCTGCGTTCCTGGGATGTGGAAAACTGCGAACCTTGGGACTTGTACGAAAAGCCCTATCTGTATGCCGTTCTTTTTCCCGCCGCTTTTTTCTTTATCCGCGCTATCCTGCGCACAGGAAAAAAAACAGCGGCGGGATCCCTGGCGGCTTTGCTTGTTTCCCTGTGCCTCCTTGGCGCCGCGGACAGCTCTTCCCGGAAGGAACAGAAGGAAGGGCTTGCCCTTGTGGACGAAGGCGCTGCCGCTTACGGCAAGGGAGACTACAGGGGCGCCGAACATCTTTTCCGCCAGGCGCTTGCGGCCCTGCCCCGTAGTCCCGGCCTGTATTTCAATCTGGCCCTGGTACGCGCGGAGCTTGACGACGCGGCGGGAACCGTTTTCTGGCTTCGCAAAGCCGTCTTCCGTAATCCTTCAATTTCGTTTATAAAAGAAAGGCTGGAAGAGGCCGAAAAAACCTATGGCATTGCCCACCCCGCGCCGGTGCCAGGCATGCATCCCGATGTGTTTTTCGCTTTTTTCATGGTTTTCCTGTGCGCGGCCTGTCTGCTTTCCCGGCTGGTAAGAAAACGCACAAGCCTTTTCGCGTGCCTGGTGATACTGCTTGCCGCCACGGGATTTTCCGCCGGAGGCATCGCGTGGCAGGCCGCGGTACGCGGGCGGGACTGGGGGGTTGTCAGGCAGGGCGGCGCTTCCATGCGGAAGATTCCCCTGCCCGGAGCATCGGAATGGATACAGCTTGCCGAAGGAAGCTCTCTTGATATTGAAAGCCGGTCGGGGGATTTTATACTTGTTTCCACAGGTTCGGGTATACGGGGCTGGATAGATGAAAAAAACCTATGGTTCAATACCGAAGGAGAAATTGAAGATGGCGGATCATAAAGACAGGGACGCGATGGAAAGATGGCTTGAGGCTTTTCCCTTGCCTCCGGCCCACGAACTGGAAAAACAAAAACAGGAAACTGAACCCGATACGAAAAAAACCGCGAAAACCAAACAAAGGGTTCCCGATCAAATAGACCTGCACGGTTTTACGCGCGAAGAAGCGGCGCTACGGCTGCGGGGCTTTATTAGAAACAGCGTGCGCAGGGGACTGCGGAAAGTTCTGGTAATTCACGGAAGAGGACTCAATTCACCGGGAGCCGCGGTACTGCCCGCGATGGTACACTCCGAACTGGAACAGAATCCTTATGTACTTGATTTCGGCGCGGCCACGCCCACAGACGGCGGCGCCGGAGCTATGCAGGTTTTTTTGCAGCGCGATAAACGCTGGAAACGCTTGTAGAGTCCGCGCCCTATCTTTCCCGGTAAATAATACGGCCGCGGGAAAGGTCGTAGGGAGACAGCGCGACTTTTACCTTATCGCCGGGAACGATGCGGATGTAATGTTTCCGCATTTTCCCGGAAAGATGACTTAGAATTACGTGCCCGTTTTTTAACTCGACCCGAAACATGGTATTCGGCAGGGATTCCTTAACAATTCCCTCAACTTCTATGGCTTCCTCTTTTGCCACAATTCCTCCTTGTAATTTCTTTTTCCTGTAGGCATATATATGTCTACAGTTATACTAATTTTTTTTCGCCGCTGTGTCAATTGAAAACCGCGTGAGGTTTCCGGCCGGTTTACAGTACAATGATTTTTTTATGCAGGGAAACAAATGGCGTGCCCCGGCTTCGCCGGGCCGGGCTTTCCGCTCCAAGTCCTCGGAAAAGCGCCAATGCGCTTTCCTGTGGGCTTTCCGCTACAATCCCTCACGCGCCCAGGGGCTAACCGCTGGCGAAGCCGGGCAAGGCGCGAAGCGCCTTGCCCGGCTTCACCAGCCTCCTTTTACCCCGGCATATATGGCTATTCCTGACCCACAGAATCTTTTAACCGCGAAGTCTGCGAAGTCAAGGAACTTTTCATTCTACTTACTCTGGAACTTGAACCGTTTTAGCTATTCTTTTCTGTTCCGCGGATACCATAACTTTCTGTATTCTTTACTTCTTTTACTTTTTCGACTTTGCGGTACATTTTCCTTCCTATGATTTATCCCACTTTATATGTTATAAATACTAAAGCATCCGTAGTCGGTTTTTACCCCTAATTTGTCCCCCGCGAATTTAATGGTACAGGTTTTTACCGTATGTTCAATCCCGAAACTATGCAGCAGTTTTTTCGCGTTAAAATCGAATACATGCGCATTGGTTCGTTGAACAAGAACCAATTTTGACTGGTCGGCATTGAAGCAAAAGGAGTTTACCGTTTTGGTATATTCAGGAATTTCAATGCCGCCGATTTTGATTTCCTTATTGCCGGATACGTCAAAGTAACGCATTCCCCATGTCCCGTATTTTTCCTGGACAACCAGCAGATTATTATTGTCCGCGAACTCCATTTTTTCAATCATTTGAAAATCAGCGGAGATTTTTTTTATAAGTTTCCCATTGGCGGTATCAATGATTTGTATTTCCCCTGTCTTATTATGGAATGCCAGCAGCTTTCCGTCTTCCGATAACTTTCCGCAAAAGGGTGTGGTTCCGTTTATCGTTTCAGTATCGTAACTTATCGTATGTAATACATTGTTTTGATTATCCGTTATGTATATGTTCCCCAATGTGGCAAAAGCTGTTGTGGTTTTTGAAACAGATACAAAACTTGTCTGGTCCCGTTTTTTATCTGCCAGATTGTGAAATGAATTGGTTTCAATCCTATATTCAAAAATAAAATGGTCAATGTCCAATATCATGGAATTGGTTTCCATTCGGGGTTCGATACTCCAGGCCAGGCGGGCAGGCAGGGCTATTTCCTTCAAAATGTCGCCGGAATTATCTATCAGCACTAAATAATCCGTATCCTCAGCGCTTTTATAAACATAAATGCCTTTGGGCGTTTGCTGGAAAGATAAACACCCCGTGTATCCGCCTCCGATAAATGTATGCAAAATTGGTTCCCCGGTTTTCGCGTTTCCGTTATTTACGACAAATCCTTTTTTTAACGCCTCCCATTCTTTTTTTGTAAAAGTTTTTTCCGCTTCTTCCAGACTTGGGAATGTTTTTTCTGTTGTTTTTACTTTTCCCGCCTGTCCTGTTTCGGAAATCAGGGTTTTGTTATTCAGAATAAGGTTGAGCACCTTTCCTGATTTTTTTTCAATAAGCTGCTTCCTTTTCATACAACCTTTCTCCTTTCATTTTTCTTGATCATTATGCTGACAATAAAATCAGAATTTTTACCGCGAAGCCGAAGAAGAAAGAGCAAAAACTTATTTGATTTTTCCGGCTTAGCGGTAAATTTTTCTTTATTTTCCTCTTAAAACAATCCGTGATTGTAATCCACAATGGCGCCAGTAGTACTAATCAACTCACCGTTATGGTTTTTCCCGTCAAGAATGAAACCTGCTATCAATCGACCGGCTTCCGCGTCTGTTTTTACATGTTCGCCAATAATATTACCGTTCAGGTCTGTTGTCGTTGGGCCGGGCATGATGGAAAAGATTTCCAGAGCCTTGCCTTTTTCCGTAAAATTCTGCGCCAGACTCTGTGCCATCACGTTAAAGGCAGCCTTGCTGGTTTTATATGCGAACGGGTTGAAGTGAGGCAGCCTGCCAATCGGTATCGCGATATTCACAATGCGCCCGTTATTCTTTTCGAGCGTGGGAAGCAGGCGGCGCGTCAACTCAAAAGGCCCGAAAAAATTTGTTTCCATGACGTTCCGAAGCTCGCCGGTCGTAAATTCATACCCCGGCTTGTGCATATCTCCAGGGATGGCCGCGTTATTGATGAGCATGGAAAGGTCGGCGTGCCGCGATTCTATTGCGCAGACCGCCGCCGCAATTGTCCCTAAATCCTGCAAGTCAACATTCAAATATTCCGCTTCGATATTTTCTTCGAGGAGTTCGCGCACTGCCGCCAGACCGCGGTCTTCGTTGCGCGCCCCCACCAGAACCGTCCAGCCGTTTTTCCCCATTTGACGGGCGATCTGTTTGCCGATGCCCTTGTTCGCTCCCGTGATGAAAACTTTTTTTGCCATGTGATTTTCCTCCATGTTATACGCCATAATTTTAGGGCGTATTCATTAATTCTATTTGAGTTTCTCTTTCTTTTTTTACTTCAGCTAAATTATGCGGATACATTGTATTTATT
>JAISAF010000429.1 GCA_031266855.1 Spirochaetales bacterium | reverse complement strand
GATCCTATCCGAAACTTATTATCGTGGGCGCTCACCGCGCCCCCGGAAGCCCTTGCACGCGCACCAGCGGGGGGCGGCCTGAGAACCATGCCCCGGAATTGCCGTGAGGCAATTCCGGGGGCACCTAATTGCCAAAGGCAATTAGGTGCGTATAACCAGGCGGACGCAATTTGCCATGCCCAGGTAAACGCACGCGGAAGCGTGTTTTTGATAACAAGACTTCCCGGGCAAGAGGCCCTAAAAAACTTCCTGGCGTATAACAGGTTAAGGGCCGAGGCAAATTGCGTGTAACGAACAGGCCCGCGCCCCTTTGTATGCGTTTCCGCATACAAAGGGGCGCGTTTGCCGCTGTGCGTGCGCAAGGGATTCCGGGGGCGCGATAGCGCCCACTACAATCCATACCTATCACGCCCAAACAAACGCACGCGAAAGCGTGTGATTTTACCAGCAACATGGGCGAGAGGCTCAAAAAAGTTTATGCCGTGTACTAAGGTCGAAGAGCCGATAAGCGACTGGCCCTCTTGCGTCGCTGCCGCCGCGCAAGGGATTGTAGCGGAAAGCCCACAGGAAGCGCATCGGCGCTTCCGAGGACTTGCAGCGAAAAGCCCGGTTTTTGGCGCTTTGCGCCAAAAATGCGCCCAAATTCCGAATTACAAATGAGTTCTTGAACAGGCTCTTAGACTTCTCCGGCTTCGTGGTTAAAAAAATCCGCGGGCCAGGTTTGGCGTCCATCCCTTTCTATAAACCCGGTTCCTTAAAACGCCGACAATAATACCTGTATGGCAAAAAAGGCAAAAAGTTCGCTGGGAGTTACGTTTTGGGTGGCGCTTTTGGTATTTCTCGGCTTATTGTACGCGGCAAACAGGGTAGATGTGCCGGGCCTTCTGGGGAGCTCCGGCTCCGGGGATATTGTCAAACTTCTGGGCGGGGATTATAACAGCGGCCCGGATACGGACGCCCCTGCCGAGCGGACGCCGGCCGCGCCTGTGGAAGAGTCCCCGCCGGACGCCGGTGTCCGTGTTGAAGTAACGGAAGCAAAACCGCGGGCCGGGAGTCCCGCTTCTTCTGGAAAAGATGAAAGCGCCAGAGAGTCCCGGCCCGCGGCGCAAACTCCTCCGGCTGTCCCCGCTCCCCGGCCGGCGGCGCGGCCAGCGGAAACCGGAACACGGGTAAAACCCGCCGCCACCGCGGAGAAACCCGAAGTCCCAGCCGCCGTGAAGACGCCCGAGCGGCCTGTGGAAACAGCGCCGAAAACCCGCGAAGGAGTCCTGTATTTTATCCGCCTGTCGGATTCGGGCGAAATAACGCTGACAAAGACGCCCCGGGAGATTCGCAGCACGGACGCGCCGCTTACGGACACGCTGCGCACTCTGGCAGCCGGGCCTACGGAAAATGAGAGCAGGTCTGGCTGCACTTCGCTGATTCCTGAAGGAAGCAGGCTCCTTTCGGTAACAGTACGGGACGGCGTGGCTTTTGTCAACTTTGACGAAAGTTTCCGTTTTAATTCCTTTGGCCGCGAAGGCTATGACGGACAGCTTAAACAGCTTGTCTATACCGCGACCGAGTTTCCCACGATTCAGGCGGTTCAGGTATTGATTAACGGCAATAAAATCGATTTCCTCGGCTCGGAAGGCATTTACATTGGAAAGCCTGTAGGACGCAAGGATATTTAGCCGCACTATACCAGCTAAGAATTTTCTCATGGGCGTATCCCCGCCGCTGGCGGGGCCGGGCTCTACGCTCCAATTCCTCGACCCGCCCGCGGCGGGTCTGCGGGATTTCCGCTTCGATCCAGGATGCATGGGCGACCAGCCCCTTACGCGCGCACCAGCGCCGGCCCCGCGAATTTGCTAACGCAAATTCGCGGAAGTTAAAATACGGAAGAGAAAACGGGCTTTGTACTGAAACTTATTTGACGTGGCGGTTATTTTACCAGATAAATTTTTAAGCGTTACGATTGTACTCATCCCGGTAACTCTTAAAATTTTACCACGAGGCCGGAGAAGTCAAAAAAAGACAAAGAAAAAAAGTAGGCTTTCTCAAACTCCTTTGTTACTTCTTTGCTTTCTTATTCCGGCAAGCGGGTTTAATACCCAGGCTGCATGGACGAGCAGCAATTTTGTGGAAACAAAATTGCGACCAGTCCCGCCCCTTGGGGCGGTTCTTAATTCTTCCGTGTTGTTGGATGACGCTGGTATTAAACCCGCAGGTACAATCCATACCTATCGGAAACAACCATCCCCTGCCGCTTGCGGCGGGGTGGTTGATTCAACTTCTTCGACTTAGCGGTTATTTTTAATTCTTTACTTCTTCAACTTCGCAGTAATTCTTTTGCGTTAATCATTCCCCGAATTGCGGGCCAGGTTTGGCCCCGCCGCCAGGGCGATTTTCTCTTTCAGGACTCTATGCTCAAGGCCGCCCGCGGCGTTTAAGTCAAACAGGAATTCCCGGTTTCCCGCATGACCCCGAAGAGGGGATGCCGCCAGTTCCGCGATAAAAACGCCCTCCAGCCGCAGGGCTTCGGCAAGCGACATCAGAATATTTTCCAGATCGGAAGTTTCCCGCACCACGCCGTCAAAATTTTCAGGCGGATTCTCCCATTCAAACTGGGGTTTCACCAGCGCGATGAGGCGGCCTTCCGAGGTAAGGCTGATAATATGCCGGGCCGCCCCGCGCAGGGAACGGAAGGCCAAATCGCAGACGGCAAAAGCGGGAACCGGATCAAGTCCATGCAGGTTCATAATGTTGGTTTTTTCCTTCAAAATAACGCGCGGTTCCTTG
>JAISAF010000377.1 GCA_031266855.1 Spirochaetales bacterium | reverse complement strand
CCCGATATAGGTTATGAAGCTATATTAATAAATTTAGTTATTAAATTTTATTGACAAATAGGAAAACCGGACTTATACTGGTGCGGTTATCCGGCAGCGGCAGGGATAGGAGGAAAGGGGATTGACACAGGGAACGCGGCCGGTTTTCCGGCTGTGTCATGCCGATCCCCTGGGAGACTGCTGGCGGCGTGTGGAAAGATCGGGGTTCCGGCTGATGCGGCTTTCCGGGAACCTTCCGGTTCTCTCCCCGGCCTGTGGAATTTGCCGCAAAAATGGCGGCAAGGTCCGCCATTTTTATATCGAAGCTGTTCGTAAGCGAAAGTGTATGCGGTGTTTTCATACTGCCGCTACGGAAGATACGCGTAAAACGTAAGGAGGAATGGAAATGAAAAGAAGAATTTATTTAAGGAAGACGGCGCTGTTTGTCCTGGTCTTCGGCCTGCTTATTTCTTTTATCTCAGGATGCGGCGGATCCGGGGCGGCGCCGTCTGGGGGCGCGGCTGCTTCGCAGAATGCGGCGGAAGTTCCGTCGCTGCGTATCGCTGTGCAGCCTTATCTGCTGGCGGTTCCTACCTATTACATTATGGAAGAGGGCTTGGATGTAAAAAACGGGTTTAAGCTTGAGCGTTCAGTGTATGTGAATGGAACACTGATTAACGAGGCTCTTGGCGCGAGCCTGTGGGATGTCGCCACTGGCGGGACAAGCGCCGTGTATGGTATTGCCAATTTTGGCGCGCAGGTGGTGGCAAATATCGATCTGTGTTCCGGCGGTACCGGCGCGTATGTTCGTCCGGGTTCCAGAATCGCGAATATAAAAGATGGTTTGGGCACGGGCCTCTATGGGAACGCGGCGGTTTTGAAAGGCGCGAAATGCCTGCTGCCGGTTGGTACGCTGAATCAGTTGAATGTTCTTAAATGGCTGGAAAAGGCGGGCCTCCAGCCCGACGATGTTGAGTTTGTTCACATGGATAACGCTTCCGCTTTTCAGGCTTTCAAGGCCGGGGAAGGGGATATTACCGCTTTTTCGCCGCCCCTTACGTTTAACGCGGAAGAGGAAGGCTGGATTAATGGCGCCGGCGGCGAACTTCTTGGCATGAATATTTGGGATCCTCTTTTGGCGAATCCCCGGACTATCGATGAAAAGTATGATCAGATTGTCGCGTATGTAAAGCTCATGTATGAGGTTTTTGACATGTTCGCCGCTAATCAGGAACTTTTGGCCGAATGGTCAATAAAATGGCAGGCGGCAAACGGCGCTCAATTAACCATTGAAAACGCGCGGCGTGAAGTCGCGTCCCGGCCATTTATGACTTCCGGTCAGGCGCGGCAGGCTCCTGTAGGCGATACTATTTATGAAATGGCGGTTTTTTTCAACCAGACTGGTTCGCTGGAAAAAGATGAACTTGCCAAGGTACAGCCCAATCTGCGAAAAGATGTTATTCAGAAGGTATTTGGTTTGTAATTGAATCTGATGGCGGATGCCTTTTAAAAAGAATCCGCCATTTTTTGTTAAACCGGCTTCATATACGGCGCGGGTACGATCCGCATACAGCGCAAAGGATAGCATTCTATAAATGAAGAAAGACTTTTTTTCTAAATATACAGTGATTTCGATAATTTCTGTGACGCTGTTTTTCGTTATCTGGTATGTACTTACCGCGAAAATGATGATTGTCCCCGCCTATGTAATGCCCGACCCGTTGAAGGTTTTTGGCGCTTTACTAAGAAAGTTTACTGTTAAGACGCCCGACGGCGCGACTTTGGGCAGTCATATCGCGGCCAGCCTGCAAGTAGCCCTGATGGGTTTCGGTTTTGGAACAGGTCTGGGGGTTCCGCTGGGAATCCTTATGGCATGGTATAAAACCGTCGACCGTGTCGCGCGGCCTATTTTCGATTTCCTGCGCCCTATCCCTCCTATCGCCTGGATTCCCGTGATGATTCTCTGGCTGGGTATCGGGACAGAAGCGCGGGCTGCTGTAATTTTTATGAGCGCATTCATTCCGAATGTAATTAATTCATACACTGGTATCCAGCAGACAAGCCAGGTTCATATCTGGGTGGGGAGAACCTTTGGCGCAAGTGATTTTGAACTGCTTACCAGAGTGGCTATCCCCTCCGCCCTTCCTAATATTTTTACCGGCATGCGCCTGTCTTTGGGTACTTCGTGGGTTTCGCTTGTTTCGGCTGAGATGCTGGCATCCACGCGCGGGCTTGGATACATGATTCAAATAGGAAGGCAGTTTTCGCGTACCGATTTGGTTCTTGCGGGCATGATCGCCATTGGTATACTGGGCGGTCTTTTGGCGGTAATTCTGGAAAAGGTGGAAAACCGGATTGTTAAGGGACGGCAGGGTTATGGGAAATAAGACGGTAAATCTGATTGGAAAAAATTCCATGCGTATTGTGTTGACGCTTCTTCCTATAATCGGCTTTTTGATACTGTGGCAATTGGCGGCTATGTTTACCAGTATCGGGAATCTGATGCCCGGCCCAATTCAGGTTATTGAGTCGCTTTTCATATCTTTTGCCAAGCCTCTTGGTCCGCATACGATACAGATGCATGCCCTCTACAGTTTAAAACGGGTTATGGTCGGTTATGGCAGCGCGGTCGTCACCGGAATTATTTTCGGTGTAAGTCTTGGATTATCCAAAATGTTCCGGGCCCTGTTCCGGCCTCTGTTTGAACTGATTCGTCCGATTCCTACTGTCGCATGGATTCCAATCTCCATTCTCTGGTTTGGCGTTGATGAGATGTCAAAGTATTTTATCGTTTTCTACGGGGCTTTTGCCAATGTGGCTTTAAGCGTCTATATGGGTATTCAGCGGGTAGACCCGGTTCTGGTAGGGGCCGCGAAAATGCTTGGATGTTCCGAGCGGCAGCTTACGTTCAAAGTAGTGCTGCCTTCCTGTATTCCTTACATTTTTTCCGGTATGCAGGTTGCTCTTTCCGCCGGCATTATGAGTGTTGTCGTGGCTGAAATGATAAACTCCTACGAGGGAATCGGCTGGAATATCCACGCGGGGCAGCAGACCGCCAATATGACGCAGGTTCTTACCGGCATGGTGGCACTTGCGATTTTCGGTCTTCTTATGGCGGCAATACTCAGGCAGGTGGAAAGGAGAATGTGCGCGTGGAATACCAGAAATACATAGAAGGGCGAAAAGCGGTCATTACCTGTAAGAACGTCTGTAAGGAGTTTGATATCCGCGACAGGAAGCAGGCCGGGAGTTTCAGGGTGATAGATGATTTAAGCCTTTCAATTTATGAAAATGAGTTTGTTGTACTGTTCGGGCCGGGCGAGTGCGGAAAGACATCCGCTATCAACATCCTTTCCGGCCTGGACAGGCCGACAGCGGGATCTGTTTTTCAGGGGGATACGCAAATCACCCGGCCAGGCATCGAACGCGGAGTGGTATATCAGTCTATCGCGCTTTTCCCCTGGCTTACCGTCATGGGTAATGTGGAGTTTGGACCGAAGGCCCGCGGGATAGACAGGACGCAAAGCCGCAAAAGAGCGCAGGAACTAATCAACCTTGTAGGCTTACAGGGTTTTGAAAACGCCTTTCCCATCAGTCTTTCAGGCGGTATGCGCCAGCGGGTGGGAATCGCCCGCGCCTACGCGAATGACCCGGAAGTGCTGTTTATGGATGAGCCGTTTGGGGCTTTGGATGCCCAGACACGATACATGATGGAAGAAGAAATCCTGCGCATCTACGAACATGAAAAGCGTACTGTTGTATTTGTTACAAATAATATTGAAGAGGCGGTTTTCCTCGCCGACCGGATTATTCTGCTCAAAAGCTGTCCGACATCGGTGAAACAGGAATATATCATTGATCTGGAAAGACCCAGAAGTTACACCGCGCCGCGTTTTCTGGAAATCCGCCAGAAAATTACCCGCGACATGGATAAGGCGCTTTAGGAGGCGGCGGGATGGCAGACAGCGAAGTGGATACCCGGCAGCGGGAAATACTGGTACGGGTTCGTGATCTTACTAAAAGATTTGACGATTTACTGGTACTCGATAATATATCATTCAATGTCTACCGCCATGAGTTTCTATGCATCGTGGGGCCGACCGGCTGCGGAAAAACCACTTTTTTGAACAGTCTTACCCGCCTGTACGATATTACATCGGGGGAAATCCTGCTGGATAATGAGCCTGTCGATCTGCGTAAACATAATATTTCATACGTGTTTCAGGAAGCCTCGGCAATGCCCTGGCTGACAGTAGAAGATAATATCCGCTTTGGCCTGAAAATCCGGAAATTTTCAAAAGATGTCGCGGACGCGCGGGTGGAAGATGTTATTAAACTTGTGAATTTACAAAAATTCAGAAATTATTACCCGGCGCAGCTTTCAATTGGCATGTTGCAGCGCGTGGTTATAGCGCGGGCCTTTGCCACAAATCCCACACTGCTTTTGATGGATGAACCCTATGGACAACTGGATATTGAGCTGCGGTATATGCTGGAAGATGAGCTTATCGCTATCTGGGAAAAAACCAGGGCCACAGTTGTATTCATAACGCATAACATCGAAGAGGCCGTCTACCTTGGACAGAGAATTCTTGTTTTGACGAATAAGCCGGCGACTATTAAACGGGAAATTGTGAACGATTTGCCGCGCCCGCGTAATATCGCTGATCACAAATTCGTTGAACTGCGCGAAACTGTTACGCAGTTAATCAAGTGGTGGTGAAGCTGGGATTTATAGGTCTGTATATATAATCCTTCTGTCTAATCTTCCGTCGTTGACGGACGGACAGTTGATACGGGCCGGCTTTCATGCCGGCTTTTGGTAGGAGCAGGAATAATGAAACTTTTTTTAGACACGGCATTTATTGAGGAAATTAAACAGGTGCGGGACTGGGGGCTTCTGGACGGGGTTACTACGAATCCTTCCCATGTTGCCAAAACAGGAGCCAGTCCAAAGGATCTCTACCCGCAAATATGCAGGATCGTTGACGGCCCGGTTAGTCTGGAAGCGGTAAGCCTTGAAGCCGACGGCATAGTAAAAGAAGCCCGCGAGCTTGCGAAAATCGCTGATAATGTTGTAATAAAAGTTCCCATCATGCGGGAGGGACTTATCGCTGTAAAAAAACTAAAGGCGGAAGGAATCAAAACAAATGTAACAACAACCTTTTCCGCCTTGCAGGCACTGCTCGCGGCGAAGGCCGGGGCTGCCTATATTAGTCCCTTTGTCGGGCGTTTGGACTACGTCGGGCAGCGGGGAATGACACTGGTTGAAGAAATCAAAAAGATTTATTCGAACTACGGATACAAAACGGAAATAATTGTCGCGGCGATTCGTCATCCGATGCATGTTCTTGAGTCGGCTCTCATCGGCGCGGATATCTGCACATTGTATTTTGACTGGTTCAAAATGCTCTATGAGCATCCCATGACGGACATCAGCATTCAGAATTTTTTGAAGGACTGGGAAAAGGTTCCCAAATAAAGGAAATCCTTGAAGCCTGTTCAAAAAACTAATTCGGAATTTGGGCGCATTTTTTGCGACTAACGTCGCAAAAAACCGGGCTTTCCGCTTCAAGTCCTCGGATTTGCTTATGCAAATCCTGTGGGCTTTCCGCTCCAATCCCTTGCGCGCGCTGTACAATGACGTTTTGCATAAAGGGAGCCGGAACCATATTTTTTTTGTTGTCAGGCTACTAACAAATTACAGGTTTTAGAGTTTTCCTGAAAAACAAAAAGGTACTGATATGAATAAGTCGGAATTTACGAAAAAGATTTCAAAAATACGCGATCTTATGCGATCCCAGGGCTGCGGGGGGATACTTTTCCGCCGGCAGTGTAATTTTTCCTGGCTTACAGGCGGGCGGGGGCATATAGGATTCGTCGGGGATATATCCTGCGCCCAGATACTTGTTACGGGTTCATCGGTGTTTCTGCTCGCAAATGAAATTGAGGCCCCCCGGCTTCTGGAAGAAGAAATTCCCCCCGGCCTTGGGATTGAGCTTCGCTCCCTTCCCTGGTATTCGGACGGCCTTTTGGGCGAGACCGCCGCGGATATTACCGGGACGGCTTCGGGGAAACTCCTCGCCGACGACAAACTTGAGAATGAGATTCGGGAGCTGCGTACCAGTCTTGAGCCGGAGGAGATCGGGCGTTACCGGGAATTGGGTATATCCTCCGCACAGGCTTTGGAGGGCGTCTGCATGTCCATAAAGGGCGGGGAAACCGAGTTTGAGCTGGCGGGCAGGGTCAGTGAATCGCTGTGGGCGCGCGGCATAGATCCTATTACGCTCCTTGTTGCCGCGGATGATCGCACGTTGAAGTTCCGCCACGTTGTTCCTACGGAAAACCGCTTGAAGCGTTACGCGATTCTTTCCATCTGCGCCAGGAAGGGGGGCCTTATCGCGAGCGCGACCCGGCTGGTACACCTGGGCCAGCCGCCGAAGGAACTCCTGCGGAAACTGGAAAATACCTTACAGGTTGAGGCCGCGCTTTTTACCGCGACCCGGCCCGGAGCCGTGTATTCGGCGATTTTTCAGGAGGCCGCGGCGCAGTACGCAAAGGCCGGGGTTCCTGAAGAATGGAAGCGCCATCACCAGGGAGGTTTAAGCGGGTATGTGGCGAGGGAGATCCGCGTGACCCCTGATTCTGCCGGGCGGGTACGGGAGAATGAAGTATATGCCTGGAATCCGACAATCACGGGAACAAAATGCGAGGATACGATGCTTGTACTTCCGGCTGGCAATGAATGTATAACGCATACAGGCGGGTACTGTTATATCAGTGTCGAATACAAAGGCAGCGTTTTATCAAGGCCGGGGATATTTGTGATATGAGTTTGTTCCGGTACCAGGAAAGTCCGTTAGGCGCACGGGGCTGATGGCAAAATTGCGTACGCAATTTTGCGCGGCCCGTGGGGGATAGAGATGCGCACAGCGCGTTATGCGCTGTGCCTGGTGACAGATCCCGCAATTTGCCCCGGCAAATTGCGGGCTGCCTGGTTATACGCAAGTTCGTGTGCTGCCGCTTGCGCGCGCAAGGGATAGGAACGGAAAGCCCACAGGAATTGCTTATGCAATTCCGAGGACTTGGAGTGGATAGCCCGGTTTTTTGCGGCGTTAGTCGCAAAAAATGCGCCTGTTCATTTTGAAACGGGCGGGATGTTTTTTAGTATGTCTTTGAGCTTATACCACGGTGCGTCCGTGGAAAACCATGATGTTTGTAAGGAGAAGGAGGAAGGAAATGAGGAAAGTCATGATTGTGGGTTTGTGTCTTTTTGTGGCGGGAATAGTTTTCGCCGGCGGGTCGGGTGAGGCCGCGCCGGAAAGTGTCAATCTGCGCTACGGGAATAGTTATCCGCCGGATCATCCGTCAAATATCGCGTCCGCGAAATTCGCTGATCTGGTTAAGGAACGGACGGGCGGGAAGGTAACGGTAAGTCTGTTTCCGGGCGGGCAGCTTGGCGGCGACAGGGATCAGGCCGAGGGTACGATCATGGGAACCCAGGAGATGGTGTTAATCGGTACCGGCGGAATAAGTCAGTTCTCGCCTATTCTTGGTATCGGGGAATGCCCGTTTATCTGGCGGGATGTTGAGCACATGGGGAAAGTTCTTGATAGCGATGTGGGGAAAGAGCTTACCGCTGATCTTCTGAAAACCAGGGGTTTGCGGATACTTGAGTTTTTCTACTATGGCACCCGTCATCTTACGGCTAACAAACCTGTGAGATCGCCCGCGGATATGCAGGGTTTTAAGCTGCGTACGCCGCAGGTTCCTGTTCTTGTGGCGATGGCAAAGTCGTGGGGGGCCGAGCCTACGCCGATGGACATAAGCGAATTGTATTTGTCCTTAAAGACAAATGTTGTCGATGGGCAGGAGAATCCTATTCCGACTATTGACGGGTTCAAATTTTATGAGGCGCAAGGGTATCTGATTTTAACCGGGCATGTCAGGACTCCGTCTCCCCTTATTATTAATGAGAGGGTTTTTCAGGGCTTGTCCGGGGAATATCAGGGGGCCATTACCGCCAGTGCCAGGGATGCGAGAAATCTGAATGATACGCTGACAATTGAGGCTGAAAATAAACTTCTTGACGCGATGAAAAATTTCGGAATGCAGATTATTGAGCCGGATGTGGAGGCTTTTAGAAAGGCGACGGGCGTTGTGCCGCCGCAGTTTGAATCTGTGTGGGGAAAAGATTTGTACGAAAGAATTGTCAACACGAGATAAAACGGGAGATACGTTTTCCGGCCGGGATCCGCTTGCGGCGGCTCCCGGCAAACCGAATGCGCTCTTGCTTTTTCAGTGTGCGTATTTTCAGTGTATGTGGCGTGTCGGTGTATGTGTTTCAACGCGGAGGAGAGTATGAACAGAATTGTTAAAATTGTTGAAAAAATCGCTGTGTTTGGTTTTTCGGGGATTTGCGTTATGGTTTTTACCCAGGTTATTGCCCGGTATTTATTCAGCTCTCCCATTTATTGGGCGGAGGAGTTTACCCTTTCGGTGTTTTCCTGGGTCGCGTTTATTGGCGCGGCCCTGGCGCTGCGTAAGTCGCGGCACGCGCGGATTACCCTTCTTACCAGCAGGATGCCTGATACCCTGCGGGTGAAGGTTGAAATTGTTACACATTTTCTTGTCGCCTGTGTATGCGCGCTTATTTTTTATCAAAGCATAAAATTTTTCGATCTCAGTCATACGGTAATCATGACGGCTCTGAATGTTCCTGAGTCGTTTGTTTCGGCGGCAATAACATTCAGTTCTTTTTTTATGGGTATATTCAGTATCGAATCCGCTGTGCGCCTGATACTGAAAAAAGGCAACAAAACGGACAGCGAAGTCGTTGTGTGACGGGGCTGTTTTCCCGGAAAATTTTTCGTTTACGGGCAGCTTTGATGTAATTTTCGATGTTAAATCGGCGTGAATCGATGTAAATCGACAGAAAAATGAATGTAAAAATAAATGGAAGGTGATGTATGGTTGCGTTTTTTATCGGATGGGCAATCCTGATGATGCTGGGGGTTCCGATTTCGTATTCCCTGCTTCTCGCGACATCCTCCTATCTGCTTCTAACGGGAGATGTTCTTTTAGGTATTCCGCAAAGGATGATGGCGGCGCCTAACTCGTTTCCCATACTGGCGATACCGTTTTTTATCCTTGCCGGGCAGATCATGAACTCCGCGGGGATTACCGACAGGATTTATTCTTTTGGCAAGGCCATTCTGGGTCATGTACGGGGCAGCCTTGGGCATGTCAATGTTCTTGCGAGTATTATTTTCGCGGGTATGTCGGGTTCCGGGGCAGCCGATGTGGCGGGCCTGGGTACGATTGAACTTGACGCGCAAAGGAAGGCGGGTTTTGATGACGACTTTAACGTCGGTGTTACCCTGTCTTCGGCTGTGATAGGCCCCATTATTCCTCCCAGTATTCCTATGGTTATGTATGGGTCGCTTGCCAGTACCTCCGTGGGCGCGCTGTTTTTGGGCGGGGTTATTCCCGGACTGCTTATGGGGGGCAGCCTTTTCTTGATGGTGTACCTTTTCTCGCGGAAGAGAAATTATCCCATTTACAAAAAGGCAAATTTCAGGGAAAAGCTTGTCGCGACGAAGAAAGCCTTCCTGGCCTTGCTTACACCGCTGATCATTCTGAGTGGAATCGCGCTTGGCATTGTTACGCCTACGGAAGCGGCGATTGTAACTGTCGTGTATGCGCTTGGTTTGGGGATGGTTGTATACCGGGAGTTTAAGATCGCGGATTTGATGAAAATACTTCTCGACACGGTTGAGACAACAGGTACGGTGGTCATGCTCATTGCGGCGGCGGGACTTTTCGGGTGGACTTTGAGCAGGGCACAGATTCCGCAGACACTCGCACGGGCCCTGATTTCCCTGACGGATTCGCCCCTTCTTATTCTGCTGCTGATGAATGTGTTTTTGCTTATCGTAGGGTGCTTTATCGAAGGTCTTGCGGCGCTGGTGGTGCTGGTTCCAATAATCATGCCCATCCTCCAGTCTGTGGGAATTAATCCTGTCCATTTTGGCGTCGTAATGGTTCTTAATATTACCATAGGGGCAATAACGCCGCCTGTAGGAACATATCTGTATATCATGACCAAGGTCGCGGACATGAGTTTTGAAAATGTCGTAAAAGGCGTTTTACCCTGGATTGTTCCCCTGCTGATTGTCCTGCTTGTAATAACGCTTTTGCCTGGGACTGTTTTATGGCTGCCCGGGCTATTTAATCTTTAGGAAAAAGGATGGTACACACGGAAATGAAAGTTTTGTTTGCGGCAATAGGAAAACCGGGATTTAATACCGATTTGGCAAAGAAGTTGTATGACGAGTCTGTTTCCAGAATTCAGAGCCGCGATTGGCAGATTGCCGGCTGCGGCGAACTTATCAGCGATCCGGATAAGGCGGAGGAAATAGCCCGCGCGAATGCGGATGCCGATGCTGTTATTATTCAGTTTTCGACATTTCATGATTCACGTTTCCCGCTGAATATAATGAAGGTTCTGAACGCGCCCCTTCTGTTATGGTGCCTGCCGGAACCTGTTTTAGGCGGAAAGCTGCAACTCAATTCCCTGACGGGTTTGAACTCCGCCACCTGCGCCCTATCCCGGATGAAGAAGAAGTATTCCTACGTTTATACCCTGCCCGGCGCCGAAGAAGCCGAAGATGTTGTAATCTGGCTTCAAACCGTGGGGTCACTGAAAAAGCTCCGCGGATCGGTTATTGGAAGGATAGGAAGTTCCCCGCCCGGATTTTTCGCCTCCGATGCCAATCAGATACGCCTTTTGGATCGCTTTGGGGTCAAAGTGGACTCAGTCGATTTGTCCGGGATATTTGAAAAAAGCGGAGAAATAAAAGAGGAGGAGGTCACACGGTTTATCGCCGAAGAAGGAAAAAAGACTGGCGGGCTGGACAAGCTTGATCCGGAACAGGTTCGAAAAAGTACGCGGGTAACTCTGGCCTTAAAGGAACTGGTAAAGGAAAAAAACTATAATTCCGTCGCCCTGCGCTGCTGGCCGGAGTTTGTGCGCGATTATAAAGCGGTTGTCTGCCATTCCATGTCGCATCTGGCGGATACGGGAATTCCTTCCGCCTGCGAAAGCGATATTCTGGGATCCGCGACGATGCTGCTTGAAAATTATCTTTCCGGCGGCGGCGCTACCTTTTTGGGCGACCTTGTCCACGTTGACAGCGCGAAGAATTCCGCCATTTTCTGGCATTGCGGTTTTGGCCCCCTAAGCCTCGCCTCGAAAAAAACCGGGCCGGTCGCCGGGTTGCAGCCGAACAGAAATATCGGCTGGGCTTTGGATAATTCCCTGCGGGGAGGGCCCGTCACCATCGCCCGTATCGGACAAACTGAAACCGATTACCGGCTTCTTGTTCTCTCAGGCGAGGCTGTCGATGTCCCCAATCCGTTTACGGGAGTCAGCGTGGAAGTACGCTTTCAAAGCGATGTCCGCAAACTCCTTGATACGGTAATTTATGAAGGCTATGAGTTCCATTATGCCATTGTCTGGGCGGACATCGTGAAACACCTCCAGTATGCCGGACGCATTCTGGGGATTCCGCTTGAGTATATAAAATAAGCCCGGCTACGGAAGAATTTGGGCGCATTTTTTTGGGCGCGCTTCGCGCGCCCAAAAAAACCGGGCTTTCCGCTCCAATTCCTCGGATTTGCTTATGCAAATCCTGTGGGATTTCCGCTGCAATCCCCTTGCGCAGCGGCTAACAGCGGGCTTGTGTATGTTCGCACATACACAAGCGAGCGACCGCCCGGCGCAGGCTCTGCCTACGCCGGATTAGAAGCAAGCGTCCACGCTTGCGGCTTTGGAACCAGCCC
>JAISAF010000347.1 GCA_031266855.1 Spirochaetales bacterium | reverse complement strand
GGGGGGGTAAATGCTTATGGCATAAGGACTTACACTTGCGTTATGCGCAATATATGTATACAGGACCAATTGGATATTTGTCTTTATTGCGCCGCGTGTTCCCACCAAGCCCTCCATTTTTATCAAACTAAACTGATATATAGCACACAAAAGTAAAATAGTCAAGTGCTATGCACAATAAAAACAGAGCCGGCGGCATAAAATCATTTTGACCAGCATGCTAATAAAAAACCAAAATTTTTACCGCACAGTCAGGTTTTTGTTCTTTAGGTCTTTTTCCGGCTTCTTTGACTTCGCGGTAAATTTTTTCTTCGTATGAAAAGCCCGATGACAAATCTTCATTCTGTATTCACGGTCAGGGGCAGAATTTCTGTCAAAAAGAACCCGGTCGCTTTTTCACAGTCCACATGGTGTTTTACTCCGCTAACGCTAACCGCCACACCCGGATACTGGCACTGCTTCATGCAGAATCCGGTTTTAAAGTTAATCCGGTCATGAAGGGATCTCTCTTCAATAATTTGCTGAAATGTCTGAATGACGTTATACGATCCCTTGATATGGCAGGAACTGCCGATACACACATTTACTTCAAGCATGAACATCCTCCTTGTGATACTGGACATGTAAAAGCTCGTGAACACGGCCTTTTAAAAGATCATTATACAAACTTATCATAAGCGGGTTTTCTTCCGAGCGCTTGATAGTGCAGAGTCTGTCGGCGGAATACAGACCGCTCCCGCGTTCTTCCTTTATGGTAAAAGCAGCGGGGGGTTGTCCCGCCCCGCTGACGCAGCCGCCGGGACAGGCCATGACTTCCACAAAATCGAACTGATATTCGGGATTTCCGCTTTTCATATTTTCAATAAGGTCCGCGGCGTTTTTCAGGCCGCTTACGATGGCGATCCTGGCTTCGTTTTCACCGATTTGAATGCTTGTGGTTTTTACTCCTTCCATGCCGCGCACGCCCTGGTAACAAATTGTCTGGAGGGCGGCGGCTGATTTATCCGGCGAAAGGCGCCGCAATACGGCTTCGGTAACTCCGCCGGTAACGCCGAAGATAAGGCCGGCGCCGGTAATTGTTCCGAAGGGCATATCCACCGCCTCCGGGGCAAGCTCGTTAAAAAGGATGCCCGATTCCCGTATCATCCTGATAAGCTCCTGGGTGGTAAGAACATAGTCAACCACCGGCGTCCGGTTCCGCCTGAATTCCGGCCGCGCGGCTTCGAATTTCTTCGCGGTGCAGGGCATAATAGCGACATGAATATGGGGGCGGCTTGATGTGCGGCTTACTTCTTCTTTTATAACCGAGGCAAACATCTGCATCGGCGAGCGCGCGGTTGAAAGATGACTCATAAGATGCGGATAATTCTTTTCCGCGTACTGTACCCAGGCCGGGCAGCATGATGTAAAAAGCGGCAGCCCGCCCCCGTCCTTCCGCGGGAATTTTTTTAGAAACTCGTTTGATTCTTCCAAAACCGTAAGATCCGCCCCGGTAGCGGTATCAAAAACCTCGTCGAAGCCCAGCCTCCGCAGTACGGCGACGATACGCCCTATGGTATTGCCCGCCGCTCCCGGAGCCTTTCCCGCCGCGGCGCCGGTACTTTCCTCAAGGCCGAATTCCCGGCCCACCGCGACCCTGACCGCCGGAGCGATTTGGCAGGTTACTTTTATATTCCTGTCATCCAAAGCTTTCCAGACTTTCGCGGTATCGTTTTTTACCACAATGGCCCCGGTAGGGCATACCGCGGCGCACTGTCCGCAGCCCACGCAGTTTGATTCAGCCAAACCCCTGCCGAATACCGTACCCACTTTCATGTTCGCGCCGCGATGTACAAAGTCAATCGCGCCAACCGCCTGGATTTCACTGCACATCCGCACGCAGTCGCCGCAGAGGATGCATTTACTGTGATCCCGCGTAATGCACAGCGAGGAATCGTCAATAGTATTATTGTTCTCATTATTAACGGCTGTGGCGGTATTGGGAAACCTGACATCGTGGATATTAAACCGGCGCGCCAGATCCTGTAATCTGCATGTCCCGTTGTTGTCGCAGGTAGTACAGTCCCGGCAGTGGTTCGCAAGAAGCAGCTCTAGTATCATCTTCCGGTATTTGCGAAGCCGCCCGGTATTGGTCTTTACCCGCATCCCGGCAGCGGGCGGGGTGGAGCAGGCCGCTTCCAGGCCGCCGCGTTCAGTCTCGATCATGCACATCCTGCACGCGCCGTAGATAGACAGCTCCGAATGATAGCAAAAAGTGGGAAGGTCTATGCCCGCCTTCCGTATCAGCTCAAGGATATTTTTTTCCCCATTAATCTGTACGGGAATCCCGTCAATAATCATGTATTCCCTGTTCGTCATGGTATACTCCTTAAAAAATTCCACACATAAATCCTACACATAAAATCCACACCGCGAGAGTGCATAATCAAAAAGAAATCTAACCGCGAAGTCGCGGAAGTAAAATAGAGCTGTTTAGAAACCTCAGTTTCTAAACAGCTTAGAAAACGGTTTCAATATAAAAACAGCCGAATTTGCCGCCATTTTGCGGCAAATTCGCCAGACTTGTGAGAGAACCGGAAGGTTATCGAACAAGTCTAATAAGTATAAGAGCCTGTTCAACAAATGGAAAAACCCCGGGCTGCGGCAGCCCGCCGCTGGTGCGCGCGCAATGGGATTGTAGCGGAAAGCCCACAGGAAGCGCATCGGCGCTTCCGAGGACTTGGAGCGGAAAGCCCGGTTTTTTGCGGTTTGGGAATTTGCGCCGCAAATTCCCTGACCGCAAAAAATGCGCCCAACTAACCCTCAATAGCCTTGAAGGGACAGGCGGAAACGCAGGCTCCGCATTTTATGCACGCAGCCGGATCAATGACAAAAGGTTCCCGGATTTTTCCGCTAATCGCGCCCGCCGGACAAGCCGTGGAACATTTGGAACAGCCCTTGCACTTTTCCGGTAGAATGCGAACCGGCTTCAGCTTCTGGCAGCCTCCCGCGGGACAGCGCTTTTCCTTTATATGAGCCTCGTATTCGGCGCGGAAACTTTTGATGGCGCTCATCACCGGAAAAGCGGCGGTCTTGCCCAGGCCGCACAGGGCGGTTTCGGAAATAGTCTGGGCCAGTTCCAGAAGCAGCTCAATATCCCCGTCCTGGCCCCTGCCCGCGACCATCCGCTCCAGAATGGCGAGCATACGTCTTGTTCCTTCCCGGCAGGGAACGCATTTCCCGCAGGATTCGTTTTGGGTAAAGTTCATAAAAAACCGGGCGATCTCGACCATGCAGGTATGGCTGTCCATCACCACAAGGCCCCCGGAGCCAATCATGGCCCCCGCTTTTTTCAGGGAATCAAAATCCAAAGGCAAATCCAAATCCGCCGAAGTCAGGCAGCCCCCGGACGGCCCGCCAATCTGGACAGCCTTGAATTCCCCGCCGCCCCTCATGCCGCCGCCCACCTCGAAAATCACTTCCCGAAGGCTGGTTCCCATCGGCACCTCAATAAGACCCGTGTTTTCGATATTCCCCGTCAAGGCGAAAGCCTTTGTCCCCGGACTGTTTTCCGGGCCAATGGATTTATACCACGCCGCCCCCCGGCTGATGATAAGAGGCACATTGGCAAAGGTCTCCACGTTATTAAGAACCGTAGGCTTTTCAAAAAGCCCCTGCTCCACCGTCCGCGGAGGCTTTACACGGGGCATTCCTCGCCTGCCCTCAATGGAAGCGGTCAGGGCGCTGCCCTCGCCGCAGACAAAGGCCCCGGCCCCTCGGTTGATCCGCAGCGTAAAATTAAAACCGCTCCCCAGAATATTTTCCCCCAACAGCCCCGCCTTCACCGCCTGGGCTATCGCGGTTTTCAGGCGGCTCACCGCCATAGGGTACTCCGCCCGGACATAAATGTATCCCGCCTGGGCGCCGCAGGCCAGGGCCGCAATCATCATCCCTTCGATCATCCTGTGGGGGTCCCCCTCCATAATGCTCCGATCCATAAAAGCCCCCGGGTCGCCCTCATCCCCATTGCATACGATATATTTTTCCACGCTCTTCTGCCGCCGCACCTGCGACCATTTCCGCCCCGTCGGGAAACCCCCGCCTCCCCTGCCCCGCAGATTCGATTCGCTGATACACGCGATAATCTCTTCGCCGTCCATCTCGAACAGCGCCTTCTCAAAAGCGGTATACCCGCCCACAGCCAGATATTCCCTAATCGAAGTAGCGTCAATCTGCCCGCAGTGCTCCAGAACCAGCCGCGTCTGTTTCTTATAAAAAGGAATCTCCCGCTGCCTCGGATACACCTTCCCCCGCGTATGATACAGCAGCCTCTCCACCGGCGCGGAATCTCCCCCCACGCCCGCGATCCTGTCGATAATCTCCCCGCAGTCCTTCAGGCGGACCCTGGTATAAAGGAAACCCTCCGGCTCAATCAGAATAAGCGGCCCCATCTCGCAAAACCCATGACACCCGCTCCTCTTCACTCCCACCCGGCGTTCCCCCTCCGGCTCCTCGCGCAGCTCCACCGAACACGGAATATCCCGCTCCCCCATCAAAGCAATAAGCCGGTCATAAATTTCCAGCGCCCCCGAAGAAACACAGCCCGTACCCGTGCACACCAGAATCTTTTTCTCCTCCAGCGCAATCGCCCTCCCGTAGCCCTTTCTTGCCCGCTCCAAAGCGGCCCTGTCCTGTAAACGCATGTGCCGTACCCCTTTTCAAATCCCCAATCTTTCAATTCGGGCATAATTATTTTCCCGCAAAATATAG
>JAISAF010000335.1 GCA_031266855.1 Spirochaetales bacterium | reverse complement strand
GATTGCGGGGTAGGGGAGCGCTGCCGGTTCCGGAAGCCTACGGGATGTATACGGGCCTTTTTTCGGAAGCTGTACCGGCTTTTTCGGTTTTTATACGGCAAAAACATTTCGCAAATTTTCGGCATTCCCGTCAGTTTTTATAGTTGATATACTTTTAATTTACTTTCCCGCGCTATTTGTGTAAAATCACTGTCATTATGCAATATGTGCATATCTCCTAAAATGGCATACGATGAGCAGCATGTATTTGTGCTTAAATTTTTTATGGCATTTGGCACAGGAATACTCATACCCTGTGAAAAGTATAAGTTATACCTTATACTTTTCATCCAGTTTACTCATCCAGAATCCGACCGCCGCGCCTGCAATCATTGTAATAATACAAAATACTGCCCCGCCGCTTAAATAATTGTAATTCAAAGGAATAATCATAAGCGTTGAAGCTATAACAATTCCTACAACAAAATGGAATAAACCGGCATAAATTTTCCGTAAAAGCATATCCGCCAGCGTGGATAGTGAAAAAAGACAAACCGCGGCTCCAAAAAACAGCGGTACTAATACTAACAGGTTCATTGTCTTAAACGCGTCTACCATAGGTTTATACATACCGAAATACACAAGAAAATTGGACGGACTCATTCCGGGAATCAGAATCCCGCCGGCGATTAAAAAACCCGCAAAAATCCATGTAATAAAATTAAGCGGTATGCTTGCCTCAAGGAACATCTTCGCGGCAAAAAGCAGGCCGAACCCGATAAGCGCTGTTAAAATAAGAATTATGTAATGCCGTGTAGCCCTTCCTTCTTTTCCGGCTTCTTTCCATAGCGAAGGTAATGTCCCTATGATACAGCCGATAAATCCCCAAATAACCTGGGCTTCATAATTTTCTAAAAAGAAAGATAAAGGCCGCGCCAGTAAAAACATTCCGAAAAGAGCGCCCAATCCAACCGGAATAAAAAATAAAACGTTTTTTATAAAGTCTTTGGTAATATGCGCAATAAAAGAAATTATTCTTTGGTAAAAGCCGAAAATCGCCGCAAGCGCCCCTCCCGAAATTCCGGGAAGTATGAAGCCTGTTCCTATTAACGCGCCCTTAAAAAACCGTAAAATCCAGTCAATCATCATTACCTCTCATGTTTTCATTAGACTTGTCCGGTAAGCTTCCGGTCTATGGAATTTGCCACAAAATTGCGGCGAATTCCGTCATTTATATATCGGCCTGTTTCCGAAGCTGTGGGGCTTCTGAACAGCTCTATTATTAAATTCCCCATGAGGTTTGTCAATAAGTTCTAAAAAATCAGCCGGAATAGCGCATAACGTTCCGTATATGAAACCGGCTTTTCATCATGGCCCCACAGAATTCTTTAACCGCGAAGCCGAAGAAGTCTAAGAGCCTGTTCAATGTCTTGAAAACCACTGGGTATGCAAGGGGCTGGTCGCCCATGCGTCCTGGCTGGCGGCAAAATCGCGAAGCGATTTTGCGCTGCCGCTGCGCAAGGGATTGCAGCGGAAAGCCCACAGGAAGCGCATGGGCGCTTCCGAGGACTTGGAGCGGAAAGCCCGGTTTTTGGCGCTTCGCGCCAAAAATGCGCCCGAAGATGGCCGCTTTCCGATAGGCGGGGTTGGTTGATTCCGGTTCTTTATTGAATGGAGAAGCCATGATATACTGCGATTGAAACCATGAAAATCGCGAAAAATATTGGCGTTGTATACGAGGATGAAAACTTTCTTGTTCTGGATAAGCCCGCGGGTCTTTTGACAATTCCCGCGCCGGGGAAAAACAGTTCCTGTTTGACGGAAATCCTCGCCGCGGCCTGCGCGAAGGAGGGGTTGCCCTGGAAGCCGCATCCCTGCCACCGGCTTGACGCGGAGACCTCCGGCCTTATCCTTTTCGCGAAAGGGAAAAGCAAACAGAAAATCCTTATGCGGCTTTTCCAGCGCAGGGAGGTTCGCAAAACCTACCTGGCTTTTGTACAGGGAACGCTGGAAAAACCGGAGGGCAGCTTTACCCGTTCCCTGGATGGCCGTCCCGCGTGTACGCGCTATCGCGTACTGGAACAGAAAACCGCAGGAGCCGCCGCGTATGCCCTTGCCGAAGTCAAACCCGAAACCGGCCGCACGAACCAGATTCGGCTGCACTTCAAAGCCGCGGGACATCCCCTTGTGGGCGAAACCCGTTTCGCCTGCCGCCGGGATTTTCCCCTTAAAGTAAAGCGCCTCATGCTGCACGCCCTTCGCCTTGAGTTTCAGGATCCCTGGACTGGACAGGCCCGATCCTTTGAAGCCCCGCTGCCCGCGGATATGCGGGATTTCCCCGGCCTTCCGGTCGGATTATAGTGCCTGGATTTGAAAGAAGTGCCACCGGTTTTCCACGGGCCGCGGCGGGAGGCCGGCGCGGAACCGCGCTATGTTTCTTCGCCGTGATAATCGATCAGCGTGTGTATGGGAATTCCTGGCAGCGCGTCCCTGAAATTGAGAAACGGCAGGCCAATAACCGCGGCAATACCGGCAATGGAAAACCCGCTTTCCCGGAAAATCGCGGCGGCGGCGCTCAATGTGCCGCCTGTCGCGATAAGATCGTCGATGATCAGAATGTGCGCGGGTGTGGCGAGATCGGCCTTCTGTACCTCAATGGAGTCCTCCCCGTATTCCAGGGCGAAACCGCGTGATACCGTTTCCCCCGGCAGTTTTCCTTTTTTGCGCACCAGAACAAGCGGCAGGCCACAGCGCTCCGCCACAGGAGCGGCGAAGATAAAGCCCCGCGCTTCAATAGCGGCTATCGCGCCAGCCCCCGCCTCCTTTGCCCGGACAGCGAGGCGTTCCACGCAGTAGCGGAAAACACGGGGATTCATCAGAATGCCGGTAACATCATAAAAAAGAATTCCCGGTCTGGGAAAATCCGGCACTCTCCGAATGGCCGCGTCCAGATCTGAATTGCAGCTTGTCATAGATGAAAATAATAGTGCGTTTTTTCAGAATATACAACATGCTGGTACAAAATAAGAATTTTTACCGCGAAGTCGAAAAAGTCGAAGAAATTCCAGTACAAAGTCTTGTTGACTTCTTCGACTTCGCGGTAATTTTTTTGTGCTAGCCGTTCCCCGAATTGCGGGCCGGGTTTAGGGCTTAGGGGAGGGGGTATTGATCCTGTTAAATATAACGTATTTTTCCTTGAGGGAAATTTTGCCAACCTGATATCCGAACCGGACAGCTTCTTTTTTATAAGTTAAAAAGGAATGGTCTATATCAAATCCAATAAGGGTTTTGATTTCT
>JAISAF010000287.1 GCA_031266855.1 Spirochaetales bacterium | reverse complement strand
CTGGCGAATCCGCAGGTGATAGAGGAGGTGGTGAGGATGAGGAACGGGACGCTGACCCTGGAAAAGGTATTGGAGGAGGTTGGCCTGACAAAGAAATGGAAGACCGAAGGTATAGCCGAAGGCAAAGCTGAAGGGATAGCCGAGGGAGAGGCGCGCGGTGAAGCTGCGGGCAGGGAGGAAAAAGCCCTTGAGATAGCGCGGAATCTCATACAGAAGGGCTGGAGCATTGAAGAGATTGCGGAAACAATAAATTTAGGCATCGATAAAATAAAACCCCTGTACCACCCGCAAAGGGAAAAAACATTGAAAACCCGCCGGAAGACCGGCTCCGAACATCTGAAGTAAACAGTCCGTGCGGTTTTTTTGCGCAGCAAAAAAGCGCACACAGTAAACCCCGCGATTTTGCGAAGCAAAATCGCGCGTAATCTGCCTGGCCGCGGTTTGCCGCTGTGCGGCGCAAGGGATTGGAGCGGAAAGCCCACAGGATTTGCATTGGCAAATCCGAGGACTTGAAGCGGAAAGCCCGGTTTTTTGCGGTTTGGGAATTTGCGGCGCAAATTCCCAAACCGCAAAAAATGCGCCCAAATTCCGAATTATAAACGAGTTACCTGGCAGGCGCTAAAAGGATATTCCGGCCCGCTATTTTTTCGCCTCTTCCAATTCCCCGCAGGTTTTTTCCCAATCCGTGTGCAGGACAGCCTGTTCCCGCTCATTACCAGCGAGTTCTTCCTTTAAGGCTTTCATCCTCGCGCCGTCGGCCCAGACATGCGGGTCCTCCAAAGCGGCCCGGATTTCCCGGCTCCGGCTTTCAAGCCCGCTCAGCAGCGCGAGAATTTCCTCCTCCCTGCGCTCAAGCCTGCGTACAAGAGCCTGCCGCCGTTTCTTCTCTTCACGTTCCGCGGCGGAATTCCGTACGCCCCGCGTGGGATTCCTGTCCTCTACGGAAATCGCCGGAACATCCCCGGCGGGATTCTCCTGCGCCAGAACGCGATCAAGATAATACCCGTAGCCGCCAGGAAAAAACCGCGCGGGAAGACCGGCGCGCAGCTCCAGCACACGTGTCGCGAGCCCTTCAATAAAATACCTGTCGTGGGAAACAAAAACCACCGAACCCTCAAATTCCCGCAGCGCCTCCAGAAGCGCGTCCTTGGAGTCTAAATCAAGGTGATTGGTCGGCTCGTCGAGAATCAGAAGGTTTGCCGGATCCAGAAGCATCTTTAAAAGCGCAAGGCGGTTTTTTTCCCCGCCGCTTAATACCGAAACGGACTTGTAAATATCATCACCCTGAAAAAGAAACGCTCCCATCATAGTGCGTATTTTCGGGAACAGCGCCGCGGGACAGACAGCTTCGATTTCTTCTACAGCGCAGCGCTTCGCCTCAAGCCGCGATTCCTGGTCCTGCGCGAAATACGCCTTCCGCACGCCCGCCGCGAACTCAAAAGCGCCGCTGAATACGGTATCCTGCCCCGCGAGAATGCGCAGCAGCGTGGACTTGCCCGCCCCGTTGCGGCCCGTCACAACCAGCTTTTCTCCCCGTTCCAGCTCAAAACTTAAATTTTTCAAAACCGGAAGCTCCGCGTAGCTTTTTGAAATTCCCTCCGCCCGGATAACCCATCTGCCACAGCGGGGCGCGGGCGGAAAAGAAAAATGACTCCGCTGTATGCTGTGGGGCGCCTCAACGCGAACCAGTTTTTCCAGTTGTTTAATACGGCTCTGTACCATCGCGGCCCTCGAAGCGTTGTAGCGGAAACGGCGGATAAAATCCTCCTGCCGGGCGATTTCCTCTTCCTGCTGTTTGTACGCCTCCAAAGCCTCCCGCGCTTCCCGTTCCCGCACCTGCTCACAGGCGCTATAGTTACCCGTATACCGGCGCAGCCGCGAAGAAGAAATTTCCACCACCTCTCTGACCACCGCGTCAAGAAACCAGCGGTCGTGGGAAACGATAAGCAGGCCGCCCTTGAAGGTATCAAGGAATTTTTTCAACCAGCCGCGGGCTTCAAGATCAAGGTAATTCGTCGGCTCATCCAGAAGAAGAATATCCGGGTCTTCCAGAAGAACTTTCGCCAGCGCGATACGCATCTGCCAGCCGCCGGAAAACTCCTCGCCCCTGCGGCTCATATCCCCGGAAGAAAATCCCAGACCGCGTAAAACCATATCGATCTTCTGCCCCCGCGACCAGTAACCCGAATCCTGAACATGCTCCTGATGATGATGCAGGGTTTCCAGCAGTTTCGCGGTCCGCGGCCCTTCGCCAGTAACTTTCGTCAAAGCCTTTTCGATATCCTCAATCTCGTCAAGGTACGCGCGGATAGGCTCATAAGCCAGATCGGCCTCCTCAAACAAAGTCAGTCCCGAATGGATAATGCCGGACTGCGGAAGATAGGAGACACGGGTATCCTTCTGGCACGTAAGGCTTCCCGAATCAGCCGGAATCCCGCCGGCGATGATTTTCATAAGCGTGGTTTTCCCGCTGCCATTCGCGCCAGTAAGGGCGCAGCGGCTTCCCGATGAAAGATTAAGGGTTACGTCCCGCAGTATCTGCCGGTCTCCAAAAGCCAGGCAGATGCCCGAAAGCTGAACAAAAGCCATATCAGGAAGTCGTAAAAAACAGAACCAGGGGATTCATCGGCCGGCGGTGCACAATATTCTCCTCGATGCTCTGCGGCGGGATATGAATAAACTGTGTTCCCTGCTGCGTAAAACGGTAAAAGAAATTAACGCCCTGTTTTGTTCCAGCGAACTGGAATGTGATAATACCAGCATAGGCGCTCTGAGCTTCGCCGGAAGCAAAAACGGAAAACTCCACCACGCCGGAAGTTCCCGCGTCCGCGGAAATAACCGCCGGAGTAAGACGCTCAAAACCCGTCCAGGTAAATTCCCCTGCCCCGGAGATAATGATCTCCCCATACGCGTCGCTTTGCAGGGTACTTCCATTTTCCAGAAACGCGCGAAGGACGCCCCGCCTGCGCTCATTTTCTTTTCGAATAACATCTTCCACATTCTCCCTGACCGCGACAAACGTATCGGTTCTCCTGGCAGTGTTTCGCGAATAGGAAATGGACAACTCCTTCATCCCCGCGTGCAGCCGCATCTGCACATCGCTGCCTTCGGCAATATAGGTATCACCCGAAACCCTGCGCACGCGGCTATAAGGAATGTTCACGGAAACGCCGGGAAGGACTATCCGCAACCGCTGCGGCTCTTCCTCGAAAAACAAGCCGTAGGTTTCACGAAAACGGTTTAAATCAATCCTGCCGGTATCCAGCATTTCCTGAAAAAACCGAGGACGCCAGGAACTCCTCAGAATCGCCGCAATAGCATCCTGCGAAGCGTCCTGCGTGGAACTGATAACGGTATTCGTCCTGGCGTTGTACAGCGTAAGGTAATAATTGAAACAGTAACCCTCCACCCCATCTTTAGTCAGGACATGGTACCAGTAACCCTGAAGGCCATTCTCATCGGAAGGCGTCGTACTCAGCGCAAGAATCTTAATCGTCTCATCCTGCCGCAAACGGTACACCTGGCGGGAAAGCCTGTCCGGCCTCTCGCGGATTGGCAGCGCGTTGCGGTTTACCGTCGCGAACAAATCCCTGACACTGTCAAACCGCCCGGCAAAGTCCCGCGCCTCTTTCTCCCGAAGGAAAAAACGCAAACGCCAAATCTCTATCTCGCTGGTCCCGCTCTCCCCCTCCCCGCCCGTACTATACGTCTGTTTGAGCCGCGACTCCTCGTACACAGGAAGAACAGAACCAGCCTCCAGCGGACTCTCATCAGGCGGCCACAGCAAAACCCCGTAACCTATCGTGCTCGGCCCGCAAGCCGCCAGAAAACACACACAAACCGCGAGCCAGACCCACAGCGCGGCACGCGGAAAAAAACTGCCATACAGAAACATGCCCCGTATTTGAGCATAAAAACCAGGTAAAATCAATAATGCCGCCCCCCCGGAAAGCAATTATTTTCGGGCGCATTTTTGGCGCAAAGCGCCAAAAACCGGGCTATCCGCTCCAATCTTTTTTACCGCTTCGCGGTAAAAAAGGATTTCCGCTCCTATCCCATTGCGCACGCACCAGCGGCTGCGCAAAATCGCTTCGCGATTTTGCCATCAGCCCAAACTATTGCGCATAACACATTCTGCCAGCCTGTTTCGCATAACTATGTTTTACATAATAAAATTATGCGCAATTTGCTAAGGCAAATTGCGCATAATTTATTTTTGTACCGGAAACAGGTTATGTGTAATTCCACGGCCCGGTTTCAAAGCCGCCGCTTACTGCCATTTCAGTATGGGGCGGCTTTCATCTGTTTTCCATTTCCATACATCGGCAAAATCCCAGCCGAGGGCTATATATGTTGCTTTATCCGCCAGTTGGGGACCGGTTTTGTCCTCGCCGTTTTGGTCGGCGGCGTCGTTGCTTGAAACAGTGCCACTGTTTACCAGCATGCCGACGTTGGCGATGTTATTATTCAGGGAGAAACTACCACCCCCGCTTATGAACCCCACAATGCGCTTAGCCGTACCGCCCGTACAGCTAACCGAAACCGACAGGGCCGCGCAGCCGGTGATGCTGCCGCTGCCACCCGGCTTTACCTCAGCGCCTCCCACTATGCTCCCCGCGTTGGAGGCGGAACCGGCACTGATGACTCCCGACGCGTAACAGTCCGTAATTTCAATGTCATCCTTGCTGATTCCCGCTATGCCGCCGGCAGCGGCGTCGTCTGCCGCACGTACCGTTCCGGTGGAATAACTTTTCCGTATCACGGCAAGACCGTTGTCGCCCTCAAGCTCTCCGGCAAGACCGCCGAGCCTCATATCACTACCGGAGACCGCGGAGCTGGCGTCTATATTCCCGCTTACGAAACTGTTTGCGATAGACCCTTTCGTGTGACCCGCCAATCCGCCTATTCTGTTCTTATCGCCGCCGGAAACTTCCATATTCCCAGTCATGGAGCAACCCGTAATAGACCCTCCCCTATCGTCGCCCACCAGTCCGCCTATGTTGTTATTTGTTTCGTTAGCAACAGCAGTGCCGAGAGAGACTTCCACATCCCCATCCATAGAGCAGTCCGTAATGCTGCCGCTTTCATCAATAGATCCCACTACCCCTCCAAGAGCAATGGAATCCGTACTGACAAAAGAGGTTTGTAACTTTACCTCAACATGGCAGTCCGTCATGGAGCTTCCTTCCAGCAGCAGGCCCGCAACGCCGCCCTGCAAAAGCCTATCAGTGGAGGGGGCATCCACGTCCAGCGTCCCGCCGGAGATGTGTATGTTTGTAAACGCTGTGTTTACGGCGGCAGCGGCGACAATTCCGAAAAGCTGTAGCTGGTCTACTGTGGAACTTATTTCGAATGAGAAACCCGGGCTTATCGTAATATTCAGATTTTTTATGGTGGCGTCTACAATATATGCGAATAAACCCCTGGCAATGAAACCGCCGGTACAACCCCAGGCTGACAAAAAGTCCAGGTTCGGGGCGGATGAAATATCAACCCCGGAAGAAAAACCTTTTGCAACTATGCTGCTTGCGGTTGTGCTGCCTATCATTATGCTGTGTCCTTTGCCGTCGAAAGTTCCGGTAAAGGGGGCGGTTCCGCTCCCTATGGGCGTCCAGCCAGCGGGAAGGGTAATATCGGCGGTAAGCTCATAGTTCCCGTTCAGGGGATAGCCCGGCGTACCGATTTTCGCCAAATCCGCGGCGCTGCCGACGGATCCGGGCGGAGAGCCGGAATCATCATCACCGCCGGAATCGCAGCCCCAGAAAGCGCATAACACTATTAATACCGTAATAACGGTAAAAAACACCGTACAATTCTTTTTCATTTTTAATATACTCCTTAAATCAGGCGGCCCGGATCCTGAAAAAAATACAGGGAGCCGCTCATATTCTTTTTAAAAAGCTCCGCCCTGACTGCCAACGGCAGCTCAGAATCGGGCCAGGAAATTGCCGTTGGCAATTTCCTGGGCACATAATTACCAACGGCAATTATGTGCGCGGAACCAGGCGGTCGCAATTTTGTTCCGACAAAATTGCGTACTCTGTCACCACGCACAGCGCGTTACGCGCCGTGCACGTCTCTATCACTACCGGCTGCCGACGGCATTCCTTTTTTATTGAGACGAAGCGTAATTTTTTTTGCGGACAGGAAAATGAAAAGAATTTTTATGGACCGTTTACAAAACGACGCGTACAGTACAGAGGAAAGCGCAGATGTTTTGGAGAATATAAGCGCGCGGGAAAAGAATTCCCGGAAAGAAGAGACCTGCCTTTACGGTTTTTATTTATGCGTGTGCGCGTGTTTACAAACTGATGCCTTTGAGCGGTTTTACTATATGAAATTATATTGCACTGTGTGTGTGGGGGGCGGTGGGGGGATTTTTACAATATAAGAAGTTATGCGCAAGTTAGGCGAAATAGAAATTAAGGCTGTGAAAAGTGTGAGAATAATCATTTCCTGTTACCCTATCGGGAAGTAAAACACGATTTCAGAATAATGTCAATAGTAATTTTTAAAAAATACGAAGGAATTGCTTTGGCAATTCCCTGGCCTGGTTCTGAGATGCCGCTCAAAATTGCGACCGCCGGGTTGCGCGCAGCTAATTGCCAAAGGCAATTAGCTGCCCCGGAATTGCCGTGGCAATTCCGGGAACTGGTTCTCAAGCTGCCGCTCGCGCAAGGGATAGGAGCGGAAAGCCCACAGAAATTGCAGTGGCTGGTCGCGATTTTGCTTTCGCAAAATCGCTGCTCGCCCATGCATCCTGGGCAATTCCGAGGACTTGGAGCGGATAGCCCGGTTTTTTTGCCCGCTCATGGCGGGCAAAAAAAGGCGCCCATTTATCTGGCGCAATATTTGTTTCCTCTATATACTTTTGCCATGAGTAGTGCGGATGATGGGGTGTTCCGGTCGGGCAATCT
>JAISAF010000235.1 GCA_031266855.1 Spirochaetales bacterium | reverse complement strand
TTGAAGTAGCCAGGAAGGCCCTGTCCAGGGGTTTGTCCCCTGAGTTTGTCCAGGAGATAACCGGCCTTGACATTGAAACCATAAAAAACCTCGCGGCGCGGTAAATTTTTCTTTGAGGTACAGTATAATCATCCCCCGAATTGCTGACTAGGTTTGGCCTAAGGACTAAACTTGACCCACAGATTTTTTTAACCGCGAAGTCGAAGAAGTCTAAGAGCCTGTTCAATATCTTAAAAACCCTTGGGCGCGCAAGGGGGGCTGGTGGCAAAATTGCGAAGCGATTTTGCGTTGCCGCCCGGCAGCCGGTGGGTGCACAGCGCGTTACGCGCTGTGCCGTGTGGCAGACCTGCACGCGTAACAGTTTGTTGTTAGCTCAGGTGGCGGTGAGCCGGTGGTGATACAGACGTGTTTTTTTGCGGCGGACCGCAAAAAAACATGGTGACAGTTCACGCAATTGTTCCACAATTGCGACCGGCTGGTTACGCGCAGCTAATTGCCACAGGCAATTAGCTGCCCCGCAATTGCCTATGGCAATTGCGTGACTTAGCCGCTGCCGCTGCGCAAGGGATTCCGGGGGCGCGATAGCGCCCACTACAATCCATACCTATCGGAAAGCGACCGTCTTCGGGCGCATTGAAGCGGAAAGCCCACAGGAAGCGCATTGGCGCTTCCGAGGACTTGGAGCGGAAAGCCCGGTTTTTGGCGCTTCGCGCCAAAAATGCGCTCAAATTCTGATAAATTATAAAGATTTTGAACAGGCTCTAAACTCAAGAATTGCTATGGATTCGCGTGGCCCTCTTGAATCCGTCTTCAATTTTCTGCTATATTAATATAAAGTCTTTATAATTTTTTTTTTGGAGGATATAGATGACAGTACCTCAAATGTTCATGCAAAGCAGTGCGCTTACCGTTCTTGGCATGACAATGGTCTTTGGTTTTTTGATCATTATGATTATCTGTGTAACCCTGACAGGGAAGATTATCCATGCTGTTGGGGCGGACAGGGAAGATGCTCCCGCGCCGCAGACGGTTCCCGCCGCTCAGGCGGATTCGGGCGCCATTACGGCGGTCATTACGGCGGCGGTGACAGAACATCGCAAAAATCAGTAAGAGGAGTACGCAATGTTAATGCTGGATCGAAAAAAGAATCCCCGCGCGGTTTTCAAAATCTGTCTTTTTATTGTTATTGGGGCTCTTGCCCTGTCGCTTGTTCCCCGTGTTGTTGCCCAGGTCGCGGCTCCCGAACCGGCTCCGGCGGAGCACATTATCCCCGGCAGCGAGAAAATAGCCAGAATTTCCCTGGGCAGTTTCTTCAAAAATATGGCGGAAACTATGGGTCTTTACGCTTTTTTCTTTGAGGAGCCGAAACAGAAGGAAACGACCCTGATTGACCCGGTGACTGGCAAAAATAGAATGGCGACCATTCCCGGCTGGCAGGAATTCCTGATGGTTCTGGTGGGTTTTGTTATCATCTACCTGGGAGCGGTGAAGGACTTTGAACCCCTGCTTTTGATTCCCATTGGTTTTGGTACAGTGCTGGTAAATGTCCCGCTTGCTTTCATGGGAGACCTGCCTCATGGCTTTTTGCGTATTATTTACGACGCGGGGGTCGGGAATGAGTTTTTCCCTTTGATTATTTTTATGGGGATAGGGGCGCTGACCGACTTTGGGCCTCTTATCGCGAACCCCAAGACAGCGCTTTTGGGGGCCGCCGCCCAGTTTGGCGTTTTTGGTACCCTTTTCGGTATTACCGCCGCCAACCTGATACCGGGCGTTGATTTTAACATGCTACAGGCATGCGCCGTAGCTATTATCGGCGGCGCGGATGGTCCTACCACAATTTACATAGCCGGGAAACTGGCCCGCGATCTTATGGCAACCGTCGCTGTGGCGGCGTATTCCTATATGGCCCTTGTGCCTATTATCCAGCCGCCTATTATGAAGCTCCTGACCTCAAAGCATGAACGGCTTATTAAAATGAAGCAGCTTCGCCACGTTTCCAAAGTGGAAAAGATTGTATTCCCCCTTCTGGTTCTTACCCTTTCGATTTTTCTTGTTCCTTCGGCGGCGCCTCTTATCGGCTGCCTTATGTTTGGCAACTTTATCCGCGAATGCGGCGTTGTTGACCGCCTCAACCGCACTCTTCAGAACGAGCTTATGAACATCGTGTCCATCATGCTGTCCCTGGGTGTAGGAAGCCAGATGACTCCGGAAAAATTCCTGAATCCTTCGTCCCTTATTATTGTTCTTATGGGTCTTGTGGCCTTTGCCATTGCCACGGCATCGGGCGTTCTGGTCGCCAAGTTTATGAACATCTTCCTGAAAGAGAAAATCAATCCTCTTATCGGTTCGGCGGGAGTTTCCGCTGTTCCTATGGCGGCCCGCGTTTCCAACAAAGTGGGTCTTGAAGAGGATCCTTCAAACTTTCTGCTTATGCACGCTATGGGCCCCAACGTGTCCGGCGTTATCGGCACGGCTATTGCCGCGGGCGTCATGATCGCGGTTTACAGCGGCTCGGTTTAACTTAAAAAAGGTTCCACCGCAAGACGGGGGGGGTATCTCCTCCCGTCTTTTTATTTGCCTGGCTCGCTAAGAAATGAAATATTTTAGCTCTCCTTCTCCAGCTTCAAAGAAATCCAAGCGCTAAGATACTGATCAAAAACTCATTTATAATCCGGAATTTGGGCGCATTCCGGGGGCGCGTGAGCGCCCACTACAATCCAATACATATCGGAAAGCGACCGTCTTCGGGCGCATTTTTTGCGGCTAACGCCGCAAAAAACCGGGCTTTCCGCTCCAATTCCTCGGATTTGCTTATGCAAATCCTGCGGGATTTCCGCTACAATCCCTTGCGCAGCCTGGTAATACGCGCATAATTGCCGCTGGCAATTATGCGCCCGCGGACTTGCCTTCGGCAATTCCGCATCTCTACCCCGGCGGAGGCAATTTGCGCAAGCAAATTGCCTATAAGGGAAGCTCTAAAAACTTTCACTTGGTATTTCAAATCCTAAAGGATAAAATTGCTGTGAAACAGCAATTTTATCCTGTGCGTCATATCAGCAATGGAAAGTTTTTAGAGGTTCTCCGGATTTCCGTCTGCGGAAATCCGCGGGCCGTCTTCGGCCCGGCCTGTCACGGTTCCGGCTGCCGCCACCACGCTTTCAGGCATCGGTTACGCTTGCAGCCTGGAACCAGGCCCGGCGCAGGCTCTGCCTGCGCCAGGTTAGCCGCAAGCGTCCACGCTTGCGGTTTTTTGGAACCTGCAAAGGGTAATTTCACACCCCTGGTTCCAAATCCGCAAGGCGGGAGCCTTGTTTTTAGGGCGGCGTAGTCT
>JAISAF010000113.1 GCA_031266855.1 Spirochaetales bacterium | reverse complement strand
CAATGCGCCCGAAGACGGTCGCTTTCCGATAGGTATGGATTGTAGTGGGCGCTATCGCGCCCCCGGAATACCTTGCGCGGGCACCAGCGGCTAAAACCCGCAAAATCGCACCGCGATTTTGCGGCCGGTCGGTTATGCGCTATTCAATACGCGCACAGCGCATAACGCGCTATGCCTGGTGACAAACCACGCGATTTTGTCAGAACAAAATCGCGGCCGGTTATACGCCACGTACTCAATTGCCAAAGGCAATTGAGTACGTGGTTTAATTTTAAACTGTCGCGCGCAAGGGGGCTGGCCCGCGAATTTGCGTTGCAAATTCGCCCGCTGCGCGGCGCAAGGGATAGAAGTGGAAATCCCGCAGGAAGCGCATGGGCGCTTCCGAGGAATTGGAACGGATAGCCCGGTTTTTTTGCCCGGCTGCGGGCAAAAAAATGCGCTCAAATAGATATATTTATCCCGATCCGGTGTTTTTTTCGTCTTGAAATTCCGCCTGTTTTCGGGTATACTTGAATGCAGAATGGAGTCTGTCAAATTCTGCCCCGTGTGCGGGGGGCTTATTGAAAAGGGGTTTTTGTTCTGTCCCTATTGCGGGAGGGAACTTGTGGTCAGGGCTTCGGTTAGCCAGATAATCGATCCTTCCTTTAATAAGCTGGCCCGGGCGGCTGTAAAGAAGTCCATGAGCCGGCTGGATACCTGCCGCAGGACGCTGGATACAATGGAAAAGGAACTGGATGAATTCCTTTTTGAACGGCTTTAAATTTATTTGAGAGATGCCGATTCTCTTACATATAAGGGAGTTACGGCATTGAAAAAACTCTGCGGACTGTTTGTTTTCTTTCTGTGGGCTTTCACCGCGCTGTTCGGTGAAATTGAGTTTAGTAATCCTGCTTTATCAAAAAAGAACAGGCTTCTTTTTCAGGCGAAGGCCGAGGGCAGGGGGCACCCGGTTTATACAACGCTTTTTTGGGCAGACCTTGAATCCGGCGAGAAGCGGCCTCTTACTTTTTTCCCTGAGGACATCCGCTTTCTTCCTGGAACCGGAGGGCTTCAGATTCAAAACCGTTTCGGGCTTTTCAGGACGGACAAGGAGTTTTCCCATATCCAGCCGCTTGAAAACTTTCCGTCGTTTCTGACTGGTACGGAGGTAACAAACGGGAAGCTGCCCCGTGTTTCGACATCTCCCGACGGGCGGTTTATCCTGTATACGGCGCAGATAAGTCCCGCGTATGGAAAACTCCAGCTTTTCGACACGTATACCGGCCAAACCTCTATGGTTTCGGCGAAGGTGGATATCCGCCTTGAGGGGCCAAAAGCCGAGTGGTCGCCGGATTCCCAGGTTTTTATTTATGCGCGGGAACGCGGGCTTTACTATTTTTCAATTGAATATCTTCTGAGCGGGAAAAATGTCGCGGAAAACTTCCGGCGTATAGGCGGGGGGGATATTGAATGCGTAAAGTGGGGAAATGCCGGGGAACTGTATCTTGTGTCCGGCAACCTTGTGTACAGGCTGCGGCAGACCGAGCTTTTTACCCGCAGCCTGTACCAGAGCCTGCTGCGGCAGGGGGATATTGTTGGGAAAATTCCTTTTTCGTTTGATCCGAACTTTGACCGTTTCTGGATATCACCCAATGGCGGGCACATAGTTGTTTGTCTGGATGGGCGGAATATTTTTCTGTATACTCTTCTGAAAGACGACTATACAGGCGGGGAGAGCCTGTCGCTTCCTTATTTGTATCTTCCCAGGACCACACGCCTGGATACCCTCTTGTGGGGAAAAAACGACATTATAACCCTGATGACGAGGAGTATGGAAAAGGGTGAACAGCGGACAGCGGTTTACCGTCTCAACCTGGCTGAAAAGAAAAGCGCTTTTGAAAAAACCGGGGATACGGATGTCCTGAAGATTATATTTTCCCCGGATGAATCATATACGGCGCTTTTGAAGAAGGATTCGGTCGAAATACGGGATTACCGGCAGTGGCAGCCGCATACGGGTTTCGCCTATGAAGAACCTTTGTGCGCGGTTTGGGCAGGAACAAACCTGATTGTGGGCGGAGGACGTTTTATCCGCAGCGTATCGGCTGCTTCCGGGGAAAGCCGTTTCATTTGTTTTTCCCAGCCTGAGGCTTATGGATTCCGGGATGAAAATGTCCAGATAAAAACAATCGGGACAGTCAAAACCTGCAACATCGAAAAAGACGAGTGGTACACGATGGAAGAGTTTTCCGTGGAACCTGTTTCCAGCGCCACGGCCTCTTTCCGGGTGTTTGTGGAAGACCTGCCTTCGGGGCCAATGAAAAATACAATCATGGTAAGGAATCTTTCGGAACCCGGAACCTTTCCCCTGTTTTCCGTTCCCCGGCGGCTGTATGATTCCCTTGATGAACGGAATCCTGAAAAACCAAATATGAACAATTTTACTCATGGTTCACGAACACACAGAAGGGAAGTTGCTTTTGTCTTCAATGCCATTGATTCTGTAGACGGACTTCAACGCATACTTGAAATACTGGCGGACTACAAAATACGGGCGACATTCTTCATCAATGGGGACTTCATCCGGCGCAATCCCGAAGCTGTCAAGGAAATCGCCGATTCCGGACACGAAGCGGGGTCGCTGTTTTTTACATATTTCAACATTACCGATGCCCGTTTCGAAGTCAACCAGGACTTTATCCGCCAGGGTCTTGCGCGGAATGAAGACAGTTACTACACCGCAACAGGCCGGGAGCTTTCCCTCCTCTGGCACGCGCCCTATTATTTTATCCGCAGCGATATTATCGAAGCCGCGGCCGGGATGAACTACCGCTACATAGGCCGCGATGTGGACAGTCTGGACTGGGTTCCCCGGCGTGACGACAGTGGCATAAACCAGCTTTACTATCCCGCCTCCGATCTTGTCGAGCGTATTCTGGAACAAAAAAAGCCGGGATCGATTATCTCCATGCGCCTGAGCCGTCCGGATGATTCGGCGGCCGGGGATAGCCGTGAAGACTATCTTTTCCAGAATCTTGATGTCCTCATCAACCAGCTTCTTGCCAAAGGCTACGAAATCGTTCCGGTATCCGCCCTGGTGGATCATGCGCAATAGGAATATGTATAACAGTATCCAGACAGCCTTAAAACCGCGGGTTTCCATGACCAGAGAGCCGATAAGCGGCTGTCTTCGGGCGCATTTTTTGCCCGTGGAAACCACGGGCAAAAAACCGGGCTTTCCGCTCCAAGTCCTCGGAAGCGCCAATGCGCTTCCTGTGGGCTTTCCGCTTCAATCCCATTGCGCATCAGCAGATCAGAATCAACCACCCCGCTGCAAGCGGCGGGGTAGGGCTGTTTCCGATAGGTATGGATTGTATCGCGGGTTTAATACCAGCGTCATCCAACAATGCGGCAGAATTAAGAACCGCCCCAAGGGGCGGGACTGGTCGCAATTTTGCTTCGGCAAAATTGCTGCTCGTCCATGCAGCCGGGGTATTAAACCCGCTTGCCGGAATAAAGCCCCGGAATTGCCAAAGGCAATTCCGGGGGCAGGTAATTGCCTTTGGCAATTACCTGCCCATAACAAGTCGGCCGCAATTTGCTCCGCAAATTGCGTGGTCTGCCACCATGCACAGCGCGGTACGCGCTGTGCACGTCTTTATCACCACCGGCTGCCGGCGCGCACCAGCGCCAGGGAGCCGAACCCGGGTTTTCTTTACTGTCAGGATACTAGTACGATAAAAGTGATTGCCGAAGGGCCTTCAGATTGGCTATATTCTTTGGGAGGAAAGTAATTTGAAACAATACACAAATCCTTCATCCGCGTACAAAGAAGCGCGGATACGCACCGCCGGGCAGGGACAGCTTATCGTCATGCTGTATGACGAGGCAATCAAGCAGATCGATATGGCGCTCCTGGCTCTGGATGCCCAGACAAAAAAGCTTGACGCTATTCATAATCCCCTTACCAAAGCCCAGACTGTTATAACGGAGCTGATGGTGTCTCTGGATTTTGATAAGGGCGGAGAGGTCGCGAAAAATCTTTTCAATCTCTATATGTTTTTTAACCGCCAGCTTATGGAAGGCAACGTCCGCAAGGACGCATCTCCTGTAAGAATCGTACGGAACTTTTTGGCCCAGATCCGCGAATCCTGGGTTCAAATAGCAAATACCCGGGTACAGCCGGCGGCATCCACTCCCGGCGTAAATATCGCGGGGTAGCGCGGGCGATGAGGTTTTCGGAATTGACCGCCGTTTTTATGGAGCGGCTTAATTTGTATGGAACAATTCTGGACAAGATGGAACAGGCTGTTCGCGGCGGCGATACGGACCTCATCGCCGCCTATTCGGAGCTTGAGGGCCGGACAGCCGCGGAAATCGCCTGTCTGCGCGGCTGTTTTATCGCCCGCGGGAGCGAGGACCCCCGCGCGGGAGAACCGGGCAGCGCGCTTGACGCTCTTCTAACAAAGATCCGCGAAGCGTCCCGGCGGCTGCGCGCCCTTCTTGAAACAGAAAAACAGTCTGTCTGGAACCAGCTTCAGGATATACGCGGAAAAATTCCACCCGGAAATTTCCAGACGGAAACTCCTTCCTTTATAGACTGTCAGGCGTAATTTACCAGTACCCGATAGCTCTTAAAATTTTACCACAAAGCCGGAAGAAGCCGCGAAAAAATAGAAGAGAAAAGTATCATTTGATATTCCTTTTATTCAACTTTTTCGACCTGCGGTTATTAGACTTGTTCGATACCCTTCCGGTTCTCTCATAAGTCTGGCGAATTTGCCGTAAAATGGCGGCAAATTCGGCTATTTTTATATTGGAACTATTCCCGAAGCTATTCAGAAACTGAGGTCTCCGAACAGCTCTATTATTATCATTTAATCTTACTTTAACCCATATAGACGTTAAACCATCTATAGTTTCCTCATTCCCTTCTTCTAATATAATATAGTGACCCATTCATCTTTTCCGATTGTTCGTAGCATGTTACTTAATAAACCTTCTTTATCACGGAGCCGTAAATTTTCCATGACCTTATATCTCGTTCCAACAACAAAATATTTATCTGTCAATTCTACATTATCCAATTTATTTAGAAAACCTCCCGAAAAGCCTCTCTCAAAATGGTAATACAGAATGGCAACCTGAAAGGGTTGTATTTCTGTAAACAGGCATTCAACATCAAACGAGACGAACTGTGGGCCATCTTCATAAAAAACCGCCATTAATTTCCCTGTGTAATTAAAATGGGTACACTCCCGGCTTTGCCGGGGGACTCACAAAGTTTTGGGGTATTAAACCCGCTTAACGGAATAAAAATGATGTAACTATTCAGCCAGGAAAATCAAAAAGATCCCAAATTTCACCGAGGGAATGGAAAGCGGTCGGCTGGGAGAAGCGGCAGGTCATCGGGCAGGATATACAACGGGTGGTAACCGAATACCAGGGGGAGATACTGGAGAACGGACAGGGGGAACGGGTAAGCGCC
>JAISAF010000112.1 GCA_031266855.1 Spirochaetales bacterium | reverse complement strand
CAATGCGCCCGAAGACGGTCGCTTTCCGATAGGTATGGATTGTAGTGGGCGCTCACCGCGCCCCCGGAATCCCTTGCGCGCGCATAGCGGCTAACTGCTGCCGTGAAAGGACACCCGGCTCACCCGCCACCGTTACGCGTGCAGCTTGAGAACCGGCGGCCGCGATTCTGGGATCTGCCGCGCGAGGGATTGGAGGGATGCGTAGCAGCCACAGCGCGGAGCGCTGGGGCCGGAGCGGTAGCGGAGTCCCGGAAAGCCCGGTTTCCGGCGCGAAGCGCCGGGAACGCGCCCGATCATAAAATCCGCGGTTTCCCCGCTGCCCGGGCTATGCTGTTTCCCGCAGGCCGGCGGTTTCCAGAATGGTTTGCGTCATCGCGTTATTACAGTACTCGGCGATTCGGGCAAAGTCGGGGGCGAGGTCCTGGAACAGTTCCACGAGTACGGGGTCAAAATGTTTTTCGCGTCCTTCGAGGATGATGCGTTCGGCTTCCTGCGCGCTCAGGGGCTGCTTGTATGGCCGGGCGGCGATAAGGGCGTCGTAGACATCGGCGACTGCCATAAGCCGGCCCTGGAGGGGGATGCCGGTTTGTTTTAGTCCGCGGGGGTATCCTGAACCGTCCCATTTTTCGTGGTGGGTTCCGGCGAAGATTCTCGCGTGGTGCAGGAAATCGTTTTCCGAGGTTGTTTTCATGATGCCTTCAATGGCGGTCTCCCCGATGGTGGTGTGCTTTTTCATAATCTCAAACTCCTCGTAGGTCAGTTTTCCTGGTTTGTTCAGGATGGCGTCGCTGATGGCGATTTTGCCTACGTCGTGGAGCTGGGCGGATGGAATAAGGAATTCGAGATTCCAGGTGGAAACATCCTCGCAGTAGATTTTTTCTTTCAGGAGTTTATCCACCAGAAGTTTCAGATAGTTCTGGGTTCGTTCTATGTGTCCGCCGGTTACATCGTCGCGGAACTCGACCATTTCCGTTACGGTGTTGAGTATCGCGTTTTGAAGCTCCACTACCTGACGGGTTCGTTTCTGAACCATTTGCTGCAAATTGTCGTTGTATCCTTTTAAGATTATTTGCTGGGTATACATGAGCAGGTGGTTTTCTATGCGTTTCAGGAGAAGCGGGGGCGAGAAGGGTTTGAAGATATAGTCTATGGCGCCCAGGCTTAATCCTTCAAGTTCGCTGCCCGGATCATTTCTGGAAGTAAGAAAGATAACCGGGATGTCCCGGGTCGTCTGCCGCGATTTGAGTTTTTGCAGGGCTTCATAACCGTTCATCTCGGGCATTTCTATATCCAGCAGGATCAGATCCGGGGTTACTATTTCCAGCATCAAAAAAAGTTTCTGGGCTGAAGGTAGCGGGAAAATTTCGTAGTGATCTTTGAGCATGGTTTTTCCGGCGGTAAGATTACTCATATTGTCATCAACCAAAAAAATTATCTGTCGTCCGTTTTTCATAATTCATTCCTTCTTTCTTACTAATTCACTCTTTCTCATAATTCATCCGCCTTGTCTGCTCACCTCCGTTTGGTTTTCTCGCACGTCCCGCGGATTTTTCAGTACCTTGAAGCGTCTTTAATGCACCGGGCTTATATCCCTGGACATAAGCTGTTTCGCGGCTATTTCTTCAAGTTCGGATTTGTCGACTTGCTCTCTTAGCCAGGCTACCAGTCCCGCATCCGCTTCGTAGGTATACTGTTCAAGTTCTTCCATAGCGTCATCAAGCCCGCTCATATCGTAATTTTGCGCGGCATTGTGTATCCGCTCAAGCAGCGCCGGATCGGGGGCCGCCCTGCGGGGTTTTTGCAGCTTCTTTTCCAGAATATCAAGGAGTCCTGTTACATCGTCGACGAATTTTCTGACAGCCCTGCTAAACCCCTCATTTTCGGCTTCAATAAAGGCGCGATCCCCGGCCTTTGCCGCGTGTTCCAGTTTTTCGGCTCTTTGTCCGATTGCCTGCGCGGATATACCGTAGCTGGAACCCTTTATTCCGTGGACGGTAATGGCATAATCCGCCAGCGCGTCCACAGTGCGCCCGGCGCTCTGGAGCAGATCGGGTGTGTGCAGTACATAGGAACGCAGGGAATCCATGTAGGATTTTCCGTCTCCCCCGAAACGCTCCAGGCCCTTTTCCGCTTCAAGACCTTCCACCGGAATAGAACGGATTGCCTGCGCCAGCAGTTCTTCCATAGTCGCGTCAGTTTCGTTTTCCCCGGTTCCGTTCCCGTCCTCCGCCGTATTCAGGGCGGTTTCCGATATCCGGCTTTCGGTATCAAGGCCCAGCTCTTTTTCCAGTTTTCTGTCCCTGACCCAGCGGTTAATCGTCTCATTCATTTTCATAATGTCTATGGGTTTGGTGAGAAAATCCTGAAAGCCGCTACTAAGGAATATTTCCTCGTTACCGATGATGGCATTGGCTGTAAGGGCGATGATCGGTACGGTTCTGGCGTACTCGCTACCTATTTCGTTTCTGATTATCCTCACCGCCTCGATGCCGTCCATGCCGGGCATCATGTGATCCATAAAAATCGCGTTATACCTGGGTTCTCCTTTGCGAACAAGGTTGATTGCCGCCTGTCCGCTGGCGGCGCAGTCCACACTCATGCCATAGGGCTTCATGATTCCCCGCGCGAGGTCAAGGTTTGTGGCCACATCATCGACCACCAGCACCTTTGCGTAGGGGATACGCGTCCGTACCATCTGTCTGTGCCTGTCATGCCGGGCCATGATGTAACGGAACTCTCTTAAGTTTTCAGCAAGCTGTTTTCCTATGACGGCATCGCTGATAAAACCCTGAAGGAGCCGCACAGAAAAAGAACTGCCTTTGCCATATTCACTTTCCACAGAAATATTGCCATTCATCATTTGAACCATCCGCCTGGTAATGGCAAGGCCCAGGCCGGTTCCTTCAATATGACGGTTGCTTTTAGCGTCGACCTGGTGGTAATTGCTGAAAAGTTTGGCAATATCTTCTTCCCGTATGCCGATGCCGGTGTCGGAAACAGTTATGTTCATCCATACGCCTGTCCTGTCCCGCTCGCAGCGGATACGCAGGGTTACTGTTCCTTCCTTGGTATATTTAAAGGCGTTGGAAAGAAGATTATTGAGTATCTGTTTTATCCGCAGCTCGTCGCCGAAAAGCCGGGCAGGCAGGGATTCTTCGATATCCAGCTTAAAGACGATGGGCTTGCTGCCAATACGGACAATATTAAGAACTACGGTATCGTTGAGCAGACTGGGCATATCGTAATTCACCGGAATCAGCTCGAATTTTCCTGACTCTATTTTGGAAATGTCAAGAATATCGTTAATAAGCCCCAGAAGGGTTACACCGGAACTATAAATTTTTTCCAGATTCTCGGATGTTTCGGATCTGGCGGCATCCTCTTGTTCCTTACCAAGTTCCAGTTCCGAGAAACCGATGATAGCGTTCAGGGGCGTACGCATTTCGTGACTCATGTTCGCAAGAAAATCACTTTTCGCTTCCGAAGCGGATTTGGCCATGAAAGCGAATTCCTCCATTTTTTCAAACGGCCGGGCAATCAAACTGGCGGCGAAGAAAGCGGCAAGTATGCCCAGCACAAGAAAAAGTGCGCCGCAAATGAGAAAATACCGCACTATATGAGCGAGAGGACTCTCGGCAATGGGACACGTCACCCCCAGGGACCAGCCGTCAGTCCCCTGAATGGGCCGGTATGCGCAAATCCGGGGGACCCCTTCAAAACTGTATTCGGCTACTCCTGTTTCTCCCTGAATCATACGGGAAAAAGCCTCCGCCATCCGGCGGTGTTCGCTTTCGGTTTCCGCCAGTTTGATGTAATTGTAACGTCCATAAACTATGTTAGGCCGCGCGTTCGCAATCATTACCCCTTCGTGATCAAGGGCGAAAATACTTCCCGACTTCCATATTTTGAACTGCGTCAGCACATCGCTTATTACCATCCCCGGCAGACTGGCTACCAGAGTCCGCCCATCCTCCAGGGGCAGCCAGAAACGCATAATAAAATCCCCATGATTATTAAACAGGGTCGTACTCATCACCATTTCCCCGTTAAGAGCCCGCCGGGTGTCCCCGATTCCGACAATCCGCGGATCCGGCGGCTTGACACCATAAGCAATCAGTTTATGATCCGCGTCTATAATACCAATAGTCAAATAGCCCTGGGCGGTTGCTTCCCTAAGCAAAACCTCCCTGATCCGCTGCTCATCCAGCCCCCGGCATTTTTCCGCGACAACCCGCATCTCGGCCCGCAAATGAGCGACCTTCTCCGAAACAAGCTGCTCGGCAATAGCGCTGGACACGCTCATGTCATTCTCAATA
>JAISAF010000022.1 GCA_031266855.1 Spirochaetales bacterium | reverse complement strand
GCGGGTGTCAGTGAAGAAAAATGGGGAGGGCCCGCCCTCCGGGAGGGGAACCCATTTTTCTTCACTGACGAGCCCCGGCTGATAGTGGTTTTTGTTATGAGTCTAAACTGAGAATTGCCGGGAACCCACGAAGGGGTAGCGGAAGCCCACGCAAGCCCGGAATATTTTTCAAAGGCCGCCGGCTTTGGAAAAGACGGCGGCGCGGCTGCGGCAATACGGGCGCGGAGGCTGGAGCGCAGGGGAAGCCGCGTAGAAGAAGTTCTCACTTTTTGCGGATATAGTTTCGCCAGGCCCCCGAAGCCGGAGAAGTTTTTTTTCATTCAAACAAAACTATTTCAGCGTATACTGTGATTCTTTACTTTTTTGGCTTTTTCGACTTCGCGGTGATTTTTTTCCGGCGGCTTCGGGGGCCTGGGAGGTGGAGGTGCTTCCCCTCCTGGAATATCTTTCTGATCCGGTTGACACTTCCCCTGTTTTTTCCGTATAGTTGAACTGTTGAAGGATTTTTTTTCAGCATACTATTCCGTTCGAGGAGGAATTTCATGAAGGTTGCCATTAATGGCTTTGGAAGGATTGGGCGGCTTGTGTTTCAGGCTCTGGTGGGGCAGGGACTTTTGGGAAAGGACAAGATCGATGTTGTGGCGGTTGTCGATTTGTCTACAGACGCGAAGTATTTTGCCTACCAGTTAAAATATGATTCGACGCAGGGTAAGATGGATGCGAAGATCGAAACGAAGGGCGATGATGTTCTTGTGGTAAACGGGCACGAGATTAAGTGCGTGTCCGGCAAGGGCCAGACGCCGGATACCCTGCCGTGGAAGAGTCTGGGTGTGGAGTATGTTATTGAGTCGACGGGTTTGTATGCCAACGAGAAGTCCTATGGTCATATCGCGGCGGGGGCGAAGAAGGTTATTATTTCCGCGCCGGGTAAGTCCTCCGACGAGGCGAAGCCTATTAAGACCTTTGTTATGGGCGTGAACGAGGGGGAATATGAGGCGGCGAAGCATCATGTTCTTTCCAACGCGAGCTGTACGACGAACTGTCTTGCGCCTATTGTGCATGTTATTTTGAAAGAGGGTATCGGCATCGAGACGGGTCTTATGACGACGATTCATTCGTATACCGCGACGCAGAAGACCGTTGACGGGGTTTCCCAGAAGGACTGGAGGGGCGGCCGGGCGGCGGCTATCAATATTATTCCTTCGACTACCGGCGCGGCGAAGGCTGTGGGCGAGGTTCTTCCTTCGACCAAGGGCAAACTGACGGGTATGTCGTTCCGTATTCCGACGCCGACGGGTTCTGTTGTTGATTTGACCTTCCGTTCGGTGAAGGATACTTCCATCGAGGAAATAGACGCCGCTTTGAAAAAGGCCGCGGCTTCGTATTTGAAGGGTATTCTTGAAGTTTCCGCGGAGGAAATTGTCTCTACGGATATTATTCATAACGCACATACGTCGATTTACGATAGCCTGGCGACTTTGCAGAATAACCTCAAGGGCGAGAAGCGATTTTTTAAGGTTGTTTCGTGGTATGATAATGAGTGGGGGTATTCGAACAAGGTTGTTGATCTGCTAAAGTATATCGATAGCAAAAAATAAGGGAATATGCCGTGATTAAAACCGTAAAAGACATTACGTTAAAGGGCCGGCGAGTTTTGATGCGGGTGGATTTTAATGTTCCGATGAAGGATGGCGTTGTACAGGACGATACCCGCATACGGGCCGCTATTCCTACTATCGAGTACATCGGGGACGAGGGCGCGGCGAGCCTTGTTCTTATGTCCCATCTGGGCGATCCGAAAAAGGACGCGCAGAAGGCGCGGGAAAAGGCTGAAAAGGCGGGTAAGCCCTTTGACGAGGCGGCGTACATTGAGGGTAAGCACAGGCTTGCCCCGGTGGCGGCGTATTTGTCAAAACTTATCGGCAAGCCTGTTAAGTTTGCGCCTTCCTGCGTGGGGGAGGAGACCGCGGCTTTGGTAGCAGGGCTGCGGAACGGGGAAATCCTTATGCTGGAGAATACCCGTTTCCATAAAGAGGAAACAGCGAAGGAAGAGGCTGTGCGCGGGCCTTTCGCGGAGCAGCTTGCTTCCTACGGGGATGTGTTTGTCAACGACGCGTTTGGTACGGCGCATCGCGCGCACGCCTCGACAACCGATGTGGCGAAGTTTCTGCCCGCGGTGGGTGGTTTTCTTATGGAAAAGGAAGTGCAGTACCTTGAGCCTCTTTTAAAAAATCCTGAAAAGCCTTTTGTGGCCATTATCGGCGGGGCAAAGGTTTCTTCAAAGATCGCGGTGCTTGAGTCTTTGGCGAAGCGCTGTACGACCCTGGTTATCGGTGGGGGTATGGCCTATACGTTTTTGAAAAAACAGGGGCATGCCATTGGCGCAAGTCTTGTTGAAAATGATTTTCTTGATACCGCGGGAAAACTCCTGGCTTTCGCGAAGGAGAAGAACGTGGAGATTATTCTGCCGCTTGATCATGCTGTGGCTTCGGAGTTTTCCGCTTCCGCGGCGGCGGAAAAAATAGACGGGGTGGATATTCCCGATGGGAAAATCGGTATGGATATTGGGCCGAAAACCATAGAGAAAATCCGCGCGGCTGTCGCGGGCGCGAAGGCGCTTGTGTGGAATGGCCCCCTGGGGGTTTTCGAGTTTGAGGCTTTTGCGGGGGGAACGCGGGAGGTTGCCAAAATGGTGGCTGCCTGTGCGGGAACCACTGTCGTGGGCGGGGGGGACTCTGTTGCCGCGATTAATAAGTTCGGCCTTGCCGATAAAATCGATCATGTTTCAACCGGGGGCGGGGCGTCTTTGGAATTTCTTGAGGGTAAAACACTGCCCGGCATCGCCGCGTTGCAGCAGAAATAAAGGAGTGTTTCATGCGTATTAAATACATAGCTGGTAACTGGAAGATGCACAAAACCGTGCCGGAGGCGGTTTCTCTGGCGCAGGCATTGGTAAAAGACCTTGCCTCCTGCGGGCATAAGATCATGATTGCCCCGCCGTTTACGGCTTTGGAGGCGGTGGCGAAGACTGTCGCTTCCAGCAATATTCTTTTGGGCGCGCAGAATATGTCGAACGCGGAGCAGGGCGCGCATACAGGCGAGGTTTCCGTTCTGATGCTGAAACAGATCGGCGTCAAAGTTGTTATTTTGGGGCATTCGGAGCGGAGGGCCATTTACGGCGAAAAGGATGAGTTCATTAACTCGAAGGTGAAGCTGGCGCTTGCCCAGGGGCTTGAGGTTATTCTGTGTGTGGGGGAGACGCTCCAGGAGCGGGAGGCCGGCAAGGCGAATGACATTGTTTCGGGTCAGACAGGCAAGGGCCTTGCGGGAATTCCTGAAAAAGACCTTGGCCGCGTTACTATCGCCTATGAGCCTGTGTGGGCTATTGGTACGGGAAAGAACGCGACGCCGCAGGACGCGGACGCGATTCACGCGGTTATACGGGCTGAGCTGAAAAAGCTGTATTCCGCGGCGGCGGCTGAGGCGATGATTATTCAGTACGGCGGTTCGGTAAAGCCGGAAAACGCGAAAGACCTTCTTACTATGCCGAATATCGATGGCGCTCTTGTGGGCGGGGCCGCTTTGAAACCGGAAACGTTTATTCCGATTGTATGTTTTGACAAATAAACTTGTATTTTTTGACAAATAAATAAAGGGACGGAAAATGCTGATTGGAATTATCGAAGTTATTTTTATCGTGATTTTTGTTATCTGCGCTTTTCTTCTTATGGCACTGGTGCTTCTTCAGGATGAGCAGGGCGAGGGGTTGGGCGGTATTTTCGGGGGCGGCAGTTCCACGCCTTTCGGAAGCCGTTCGGGGAATGTTTTGACGAAATTTACCTCGATTTTAGGCGCGATTTTCCTTTTAACTTCGCTTGGCCTGTCATGGATAAACAGTTCGACCAACGCGGGGGATGTCGCGGGCGCGGCTGCGGCGGCGCGGCAGGAAAGCTCCGCCGGGGCCGTTGACTGGTGGCAGCCTATCGGGGGTTCTGATGCGGACGAGGCTGGGACGGAGAATCCCGGCGTTTCTCCAGATGGAGGCGCTTTTTCCGGTACGCCGGAATAAGTAAATTGAATGCTGCTTCAGGACATTTTTACGGCCTCGCGCATAAAATTCGGGCTTGAGGCCGCAGACAAGGACGAGATTTTTGAGGAACTTGTGGATGTCCTTGTGCGTGGTTATAATATTTCAAACAGGGAAGAAATCCTCCATGCCATTGAGGAACGTGAAGCAAAGATGTCTACGGGCATTAAGACGGGAATAGCGCTTCCCCACGGAAAGGTTGAGGGGTTTGCGGGAATTTGCGGCGCGCTGGGGGTGTCGGAGAGCGGGGTCGATTACGATGCCCTTGACGGAGAACCTGTTTTTCTGGTCATCCTTCTGGTTTCCGGAACGGAAAGCGCGGAAATTCATTTGAAGATTCTGAAAAAAATAGCGGAACTTCTGGAGAATCCGGATTTCCTTACGGATATGAAAAATTCCGGCAGCGCGGAAAAGGCTTTTTCTGTCCTGAAAAATTATGAAAACGCGGTGGAAAAGCGGGAACTGAATGAGCGATGAGAATATACTGAAAAAGATTCTTGAGGCGGAAAACTCAGGAAGGGAGCTTGTGCGGGAAGCTCAGGAAAAGGCGGACAAGCGTGTTCGTGAGGTCCTTGCCGCGTTACAGGAAGATTTTCACGTTGCCCGCGAGGAAAGGTTCCGGCAGCTTCTTGAAGAATCGCGTACCCGGTGCGGAGAATTACAGCGGCTTCAGGACGAGAAGCTTGCCGGGTTTGAACGGAATTTGCGGGAACATGCCGTATCTTCCGGTGACGCCGCGCGTGAAGTAAGAAAAATTCTTACTTACCCCGGCGAAACAGGAGAGGACGTGAAGTCCCGGTCGTAGAATCATGAGTCATGTGTCAAAATATGCCTTTATTCATGCCAGGATTCATGGTCTTATGGCGAAGTCATATTTTGACGAACGTTTGCGTTTTCTTTTGAAAATTACGAGTCTTCTTGATTTATCCCGGACTCTTTTTCCCCATCAGGACATGGAAAACATGGACGGGGACCTTGTGGCTGATGTTCAAAGAAAATTCGAAAATTCCATTATCGATACACTTGTAGGAATTTTGTCATTTTTCCCCAGGGCGCCGGAGCTTCTTGTTCATGTGCTGCGCGAATACGATTACCGCAACCTTCTTACCCTGCTGCGGGGAAAATTTACAGGCCTTACGGATATCCGCCTGTGGGATACGGGAAAATACGCTGTGCTGGGAGGCGGCGCGGCAAAGGATTTTCCCCACTCGCTTGAAAAAACCCGTTTTGAGAAATACATTGGCTGGATGGATACGATGCCGCTTCCCGGCCTTGAGTTTCAGATTGCCCGGCAGTACCACGCGGAGCTTATGAGCTGTGTAAAGAATCTCCCTTCGGATGAACGGAAACTCCTTGCGCCGCTTGTACATACGGAACTCCTTCACCAGAATCTTTTATGGGCTTTGCGCCTGAAATTTTATTTTCGTATGGGCTTTGACGAAGCCGAAAAATATCTTTTCCCGTTTGGATTCTCAGGCATACTGAAACAGGCCCGCCGCGTATTTGAACTTCCGGCTGATGATCCGGCTGCCTGGGAAAACCTCGTTCCTGGGAAAATTTTTTCCGCCGAACGCGGCGGCCTTATTGACCCGGAAGCCATAGAAGGCCGGGCCGCCAGGTATTTTTACAAAAAACTGCGGCACTTTTTTTATGCCCATCCTTTTACCCTGGCTTCGGTGTATGCCTTTTTCCGTATTAAAAAATATGAAGCGCGGCTTGTAACAAGTGTTTCGGAAGGAATACGCATGGGAATCAGTTCCCGTGAGCTGGCGGAAATCCTGGGGGCGTCATGATTTTTCCCTCGAAAATGAAGAAACTTGAGCTTCTCATCTTTAAGACGGATACCGACGCGGTTCTGGAATATCTGGGAACGGAAAGGTGTTTTCAGGTTTCCGACCGGATTGAAGGTTCTCCCTCGCAGCGGTATACAGAACTCGAAGAACTGCTGCGCAAACTCCAGGCGGCCTCTATTTTTTTGGGGATTGCCGCGGCTATAGAAGACGGAAAGCGGGAGAGGTGTTCCGGTATACCGCACGAGGAGGATATCGCGGCGGCGCGGGAGATTTGCCAGAACGCTAGCCCCCTCGTGGAACGGGAAAAAAATCTTGTGGAACGCAGACAGAAAGCGCGGAACACTCTGGACGAAATTGAAGCCTTCAGCAGGCTGGATCTGCCCCTGCGGGATATTGAATCGGTTACATTCCTGGCATTCCGCTTTGGGATAATAGATCCCGCCAGGCTTGAAGCACTGCGGGCCGCTGTGGGAGAACGGGCCTTTATCGCGAAACTGGATGAATCCGGGAAGATTTTCGCGGTTTCCTCAAAAAAAGGCCGGTTTGCCCTTGATACGGAACTAAAAAAAATGAATTTTCTGGAAACTCCGGTTCCCGATGAAATAAAAAACCTTCCTCCCGAAGCCCTCGCCGCTCTGGAAAAAGATTACGCGGATGCCGGGGAAGAGATAGAAAGCCTGGAAAAAGAAAAACTCCGCCTTGCGGCCCTGTACGGAAAACTTCTGGCGGATATTGTGGATAAGACAGCCGCGGGCCTCCTTGCCGAAGACCTGAAAGCGCATTTGGTATCTACCGAAACAACATGCAGGCTTTCGGGCTGGATACCCGCGGAGTACGCAAAAAAAGTAAGGACGCGGCTTGAGGAACTTACCCGCGGGCGTATCGCCATCCGCTCATACGCGCCAGAGGAGGTGCCAGCCGTCAGGGAAGGAAAGGAAAAAATTCCCGTCAGGCTTACACACGGGAAATTCCTTCAATCGTTTTCCCGGCTCGTTGTCTCCTACGGCACGCCCCTGTACGGCACGATTGATCCAACCGTGATGGTATGCGTTTTTTTTGTTTTGCTTTTTGCTATTATGTTCGGCGATGTAGGACAGGGCTTTGTAGGAGTCCTTGCCGGGTTTGTTTTAGGAACGGGGAGGATCGCGGCCCTGCGCGCGTGGAAAAAGTTTGCCCCGGTTTTCAAAACCGTCGGCTGCGCCTGTATGGTAACAGGCTTTCTCTACGGCTCTGTCTTTTGCAGTGAAGAACTTCTCGTGCGCCCCACGCGCTACATTACCGGGCATCTTTTCGGCTATGAAATGGACAGGTTTATTACCCTTCTGCCGAATCATGGCATCGACAAAATTTTCGCGTTTTTCGCCTTTACCCTGGGCATCGGCGTTATCATCAATTCCATTGGCCTTGGTATTAATATTTACAACCGTTTACGGCTCAAAGATTTCCGGCATGCCATTTTCGCGAAAACCGGAATCGTGGGCGCGTTCCTCTTCTGGTATGTTATCGCTTTGGCGCTGCGCCTTGGCCTGGGCGCGGCCTTTGGGATGGCGGACATCCTGTGCATCGCGCTCCCCCTCGGCCTATTGTTCTGGGGCGAACCCCTGTACCGGCTTCTATTCCATGTGCGGCCGCTTTTTCACGAAGGGGTTTTTACGTTTGTGATGGAAGGTTTTGTTGAAATACTGGAAACGCTCTCCTACTTTTTTTCCAACACCGTCAGTTTCCTGCGCGTCGGCGCGTTTGCCATGTCCCACGCGATTTTAAGCCTTATCATTTTTATTCTGGCGGATCTCATTGAACAGATACCGGGCGGCCCTGTTTTACGGGTACTCGTTGTCGTGGGCGGCAACATCCTCATCATCGTTTTGGAAGGGCTTATCGTATCCATACAGGTTATCCGTCTGCACTACTACGAGTTCTTCTCAAAATTCTTTACTGAAACAGGCGTGGCCTTCAAACCCTTTGAACTCCGTGTTCAGAAAGGAAACCTGAACTAATATGTTTTTTTATGACTATAAAGTTTATTCCGCCGCAAAAGAATTTGGGCGCCTTTGTGGCGCTTCGCGCCACAAACCGGGCTTTCCGCTGCAATCCCTTGCGCGGCAGCAGAACCAAGCCCCGCAATTGCCTTTGGCAATTGCGGGGGCAGACAATTGCCAAAGGCAATTGTCTGCGTATAACCATGCGGTCGCAATTTGCGAAGCAAATTGCGTGATCTGTCACCAGGCGCGCAGCGAAGCGGAGTGCACGTCTCTATCACCAACCGGCTGCCAGCGGCAACTCAAAACCAGGTCCCTGCACGGTTTAAGGCGCGGCATAAAATCGCGTACGCGATTTTATGCCGCGCCTCCTTATACCGCATTGCCTGAAACAGGTATAGCGTATAAGGAACAAACCTGATAGTCATATATTTTTTTTCCAAGAAGGAGATGCTATGAAAACAAAAATTGTAATCCTCACGGCTGTGCTGCTTTTAGCCTGCGCTTCGGCGGCTTTCGCGGCCGATGAGGGCGCGGCGGCGGCTTCGAACACGCACTGGCGGTGGATAGCCGCGGCCGCGGCGGTTGGCCTGTCCTGTATCGGGGGCGGTGTCGCGGTAGGACAGATAGGCGCCGCCGCGATGGGCGCCATGAGCGAAAACCCGGAGCTTTCAGGGAAAGCCCTTCCTTTTGTCGGCCTTGCCGAAGGTATTTGTCTGTGGGGCTTTCTTGTCGCTATTCTGATTCTTTTCGTATAGGGCAGGGCCGGCTCGTATGGATTTTTTTGTTCTGGGAGAAGAAGAAATCATTATCGGCTTTGGTACTGTTGGTATTCAGGGACGGGTTGTCGCGCGGCGGGAAGAGGCTGTAGCGGGCTTTGACTACGCGGTATCTCTGCCGGATCTGAAAGTACTTATTATAACTGAGGAAGCCGCCAGCTTCATGGAAGAGAAAATCACGGCATGGAATATGTCGGGCCGCTTTCCGCTTCTAGTAGAAGTGCCGGGCATTCAGGGCCGGATGGAGGGAAGAAAGACCCTGGTAGAATCCATCCGCGAGGCGGTTGGGATTAGCGTATAGGTGTGGTATGGAAGATTTAAGATCAAGCGAAGCGCTTGAAAAAGAAGTCCTGGAAGACGCCCGCAAAAAAGCGGAAAGGATTCTGAAAAACGCGAATTTTCAGATAGCGGGTCTTGAAAAAGAATGGATGGAAAAAAAAGAATCTGAAATCGCGCTTTTAAATGCGGAAGCCGGGGCGAAGACCGCTTTACGGCAAAAGGAAATGGATGCGGCTTTCCCGCTGGAAGCCCAAAGGCGGAAGTTAAAATTTATGAATGATGTGTTCGAAAAATTTCTTTCGGACTTTTTTGAAAAACTATCCGCCGAAGATCTGGAACGCATTCTTGAGGAACGGGGAAAGTGTTTCGCGGATTTTTTGAAAGGGTATCCTGTGGAAAATAAGGGACTGGCCACAATTGAGCAGAGGCGCGATTATGACCAGTCCCTGTCCCCTGGATTACAGGGGCGTGCGGCGTCCGCGTCCCCGGAATTAAGCGTCAGTTATGCCGGTATTCCTTTTCAGGCCGCACAGAGAATTGTTACTTCCCTTCTGGGAAGCGGCGCTCCCCAGCCATCACAGGGCAGGGGCTTTCAGGGACTTGTTTTTACCGGACCCGCCGGCGCGTACTGTTACCGGCTGACGGTGGGGGAAATTACCGAGGAACTGCGGGAGTATCACAGGAAACCCATTATGGACGCACTGTGGAAGGAACGGAACTGATTCATGATCGAAGGAAAGATCGTTAAAATAAACGGCCCTATCATACAGGCCCAGGGCCTTTCGTCCTGCGGTCTGTATGATGTTGTGGAAGCGGGGGAGACGAAACTTATTGGGGAAATAATCCGCCTTGAAGGGGATATCGCGACAATACAGATTTATGAAGACAATACAGGCATGAGGATAGGGGAAAAGGTCGTATCCGAGGAGAGACCCCTTTCCGTATATCTTGGCCCCGGCCTTATTGGCTGTATTTATGACGGCATACAGCGGCCCTTGAAGAACCTGTATGGCCTTTCCGGCGCGGGCCTGAAAGCCGGGGTCAAGGCAGCCGCTCTTGACCTTGAAAAGAAATGGAACTGGAAACCCCTGGTGAAATCCGGCGGTGGGGTAACGCGGAAGGCTGTTTTGGGATGCGTTCAGGAAACGGAGCTTTTAAGCCACAGGATTTTTCTTCCCCCGGATATTGAGGGCGAAGAGGAACTTGCCTTTGTCGCCCCTGAAGGCGAATATACGGTTGAGCAGATTATAGCAAAGACGGGCGGCGGCAGGGACATCAGGCTGGCCCATTACTGGCCTGTCCGAAAACCCCGTCCCTACACGGAAAAACTTGGTATGTCCGAGCCGCTTTTAACCGGACAAAGGGTAATTGATGTATTCTTTCCGCTTTCAAAAGGCGGAACAGCCGCCATTCCCGGCGGCTTCGGCACGGGAAAGACAATGACCCAGCACGCCGTGGCAAAGTGGTGCGACGCGGACATCATTGTTTATATTGGCTGCGGGGAGCGGGGCAATGAAATGACCGATGTTCTTCGGGAATTCCCCGAAATCCGTGACCCGCGCACGGGCAGATCCCTTATGGAGCGGACGATTCTTATTGCCAATACATCGAACATGCCTGTAGCCGCGCGTGAGGTTTCGATTTACACGGGCGTAACCCTTGCCGAATATTACCGCGACATGGGCTATGGGGTTGCCATTATGGCCGACTCAACTTCCCGCTGGGCGGAGGCGCTGCGGGAGCTTTCCGGCCGCCTTGAGGAAATGCCCGCGGAGGAAGGCTTTCCCGCCTATCTACCCACGCGCCTTGCGGAATTTTACGAGCGCGGCGGCCGCGTTACAACCCTTGAAGGGAAAACCGGCTCGATAAGCATTATCGGCGCGGTATCTCCGCCGGGAGGGGATTTTTCCGAGCCGGTAACCCAGCATACAAAAAGATTTATCCGCTGTTTCTGGGCTTTGGACAGGGACCTTGCCAACGCGCGGCATTATCCGGCAATTTCCTGGATTGATTCCTATTCCGAATACTCCGAAGAGCTGCGGGACTGGTGGGAACAGGTAAACCCCCGGTGGCACGAAGCCCGTACCCAGGCGATGGAACTTTTGAAACGGGAAGAACGCCTTGCGCAGATTGTGAAACTTATCGGGCCGGACGCGCTGCCTGATACGCAGCGGCTTGTCCTGCTGACGGCGGACATGATCAGAAACGGTTTCCTCCAGCAGAACGCTTTTGACGATATAGACATGTATTCCTCGCCGGAAAAACAGGTGCTTATTCTTAAAATTATTATGGACTTTTATCACCGCGCCCTGAATATCATCAAGGCGGGCGCGCCCTTACTGAAAATACGGGAACTTTCGTCACTGAATGTAATTGTCCGCATCAAGAGCCAGGTCGAAAATTCCGCCATTGAAGGTATTCGTGAAATTGAAAACCGCATGAATGGCGAACTGGACAAACTTGAAAAGGAGTATAGAAAATGAGGGGACTGGAATTCAGGGGTTTGTCATCGGTTTCCGGCCCTATTGTAATTGTACGGCGGCAGGAGAATGTGGGTTTTTCAGAAATCGTAAACATCCGTGACGGGCGGGGCGGCCGGAAGACAGGCCGCGTTGTTGACCTTTCCGCGGAATATGCCGCCATTCAGGTGTTCGGTTCGACAAGCGGACTTTCTACGGAGGAAACCTCCGTAGAATTCCTCCAGCGGCCTATGGAGCTTTTTCTGTCGGAGGATATGCTTGGCCGCGTCTATGACGGCCTGGGGAGGCCGGCGGACGGCTATGCCGCGCCTTTTTCCTCGATATGCAGGGATGTAAACGGCGAACCCATCAATCCCTATGCCCGTGTGTATCCCCGCGATTTTATCCAGACAGGAGTTTCCGCCATTGATGGAATGAACACTCTTATCCGGGGGCAGAAACTGCCGATTTTCTCCGGTTCGGGACTTCCGCATAACCGGCTTGCCGCGCAGATTATCCGCCAGGCGAAGATACGATCTGATTCGGGACACTTTGTTATGGTTTTCGCGGCAATGGGCGTTAAATACGATGTTGCCCGCTTTTTTATTCAATCGTTTGAAGAGTCCGGTGTGCTGAGCCAGGTTGTTATGTTTCTGTCGCTGGCGGATTCCCCTTCAATTGAACGTCTTATAACCCCGAGATGCGCCCTTACCGCGGCTGAATATCTTGCTTTTGACCGCGGCATGCATGTCCTGGTTGTAATGACAGATATGACAAATTACTGCGAGGCTTTGCGGGAAGTTTCGTCCATACGGGGGGAAATTCCATCGCGCAAGGGTTTTCCCGGTTATTTGTATTCCGATCTCGCGGCTCTTTACGAAAGGGCGGGAAAGATTCAGGAGTCCGGGGGTTCCATCACGCAGATTCCCATTCTGACTATGCCCAATGATGATATAAGCCATCCCATTCCTGACTTGAGCGGCTATATTACCGAGGGGCAGATTGTTTTGGATCGCGGGATGTTTCAGAAGGGAATCTATCCGCCTGTGGCGGGGCTGCCTTCGCTTTCGCGCCTGATGAAGGATGGAATAGGGGAGGGGATGACCCGCGAGGATCACAAGGACCTTGCCTCTCAGCTTTTCGCCGCGTATTCGAAGGCGAAATCCGTGCGGAATCTCGCGTCGATTATTGGGGAAGAGGAGCTTTCCAGCCTGGATAAGAAATACATGGCTTTCGGCGACAGCTTTGAGCAGGATTTTCTGACTCAGGACGAAACGGATAACCGTTCCATTGAGGAAACCCTTGACCTGGGCTGGAAGACTCTGATGGCGCTGCCCCGAGACGAACTGTACCGCATCAGCGAAGAATATATCGAAAAGTATCTGCCGCGCGGTGATGAAGGGGAGGGGACATAGACCGTGGCAAAGCTGAATATTCCGCCGACAAAATCAAACCTTATTCAGATGAAGGAACAGCTTGCCGTTGCCGCCGAGGGTTTTGAGCTTCTGGAGCAGAAACGGGATATTCTGGTAATGGAACTGATGCGTATGGTGGAACGGGTAAAACTTCTTGAGGCCGATCTGGACAAGGCGATGACAAAAGCCTATGCCTCCCTGAAAAAAACGCTTCTTGCTGTCGGGCGGGAAACCGCGCGGGGGGTAAGCGCGGGAATCCACTACGATTTTTCCCTGGTAGAGAAGACGGTACGCATCGCGGGACTTCCCCTTCCCACGCTGGAACTTAAAGCGCCTTCCCTAAGCCTGCAATATTCGTTTATGGATACCTTTGCCTATACTGATGAAACCATGAGGGATTTCCTTGCCTACTTGAAGGAAGTGGCGGAGCTTGCCGGTATTCGCACGATGGTATGGCGGCTTGCCCTGGAGGTTAAGAAAACCCAGCGGAGGGTAAACGCGCTGGAAAAAATCGTAATTCCCGAGAGTAAGGAAACCGCGGCGTATATCGCGGGCATTCTGGAGGAGCGGGAGAGGGAAATATTTTTCATTCAGAAAATCCTAAAGTCCAAAACGCAGGAGGCCCGCCGGTGAAACCGCTAATTCAGAATATTCTGGTCGCGATAAGTGGTTCTGACGCTTCAATAAACGCCGCGAAATACGCGCTTGTTCTTGCGAAACAGTTCAAATGCGGCCTTAGCGCTGTGTATGTGGTGGATACCGCCACGCTGCGCCAACTGGTTATCACGAATATTTTTCTTGAGGATGAAAGCGAGGACTACGAAAAGAGCCTTATGGAAAATGGCGAGCGGTATTTGAATTATATCAGGGAACTGGCGGCGCAGAAAAGCGTGAAGGTTGAGACCGTTCTGCGCAAGGGCGCGGTGTTTACTGAAATTCTGCGGGAAGCGGAGCAGAAATCCTGCGACCTTATCATCCTTGGCGGCTGGGAAAAAAACCGCAGTGAGCGGGAAATCATTTCCGAATCGCATAAGGAAATTCTGCTGAATGCCAAATGTTCCGTGCTGGTAGCCAAGGAGCGGGATATCGAGCGGATTTTCAAACAGGCATAGGGTGCTTGAGGAAAAATGAACCACAAAGTCGAAAAGTAAAAAGAAGGGGTAAAAAACCTATTAGAGCCTGTTCAATGACTCATTTATAATTCGAAATTTTGGCGCATTCCGGGGGCGCGTGAGCGCCCGCTACAATAAATTTCTTCTCGGAAAGCGACTGTCTTCAGGCGCATTTTTGGCGCAAGACGCCAAAAACCGGGCTATCCGTTCCAAGTCCTCGGATTTGCTAATGCAAATCCTGTGGGCTTTCCACTTCTATCCCATTGCGCGCCGCCCAGCGGCTAAGAAAGAAAAAATTCACCGCAAAGTCGAAAACGGGCAAGGGCGAAGATGGGCAAGGGCGAAGACGGGCAAGGGCGAAGAAGCAAAAAAAGGAAGAAAGAGAAAACTTTGTACCGGAACCTCTTCGACTTTTCCGGCTTCGCGGTAAAAATTCTGATTCTGTATCAGCATGATCAAAATAATTTTATATGTCTGATCGCTTGCCTGTTTTTGCGCTATATGTTATAGATTGCTATTAATTACCTGGAAGGAAAGGTTTTGACAGGATGCCGGTTGCGTATAACGATTGCGGAAAATCGCGTGATTAATCCATAACTCCGCAAAATTTAGGCTGTCTATGATGTAAGTCCTTGTGTTGTAACAGTTTACATGAATTCATAGACAACCTAATCAGGCTGTCGAAAATTGCTTATGAATTTCCACTATATCACAAGGAATTAAGAAGCGTAAGCAACTTAAAATGAGCGGAGTTAGGGATTAATAAAAAACCGTTTTTTTGAAATACCGGAAGCTGGAAAGAGTATACGGAAAAAATGGAGGTGTCCGGGAGGAATTTTAAAAACGAACTCATAAAACAAATAAATACAAATAAGGAAGGTCTACATGAAGAAGATGTGTGTAATAATTTTAGCCCTGTGCCTTGTACCGCTTTTCGCGGTCCGCGGCGATGACAATATGGTACGGATTTCCGGTGGGACGTTTACAATGGGCAGCCCGGCGTCGGAGCCTGACCGTGATGATGACGAGACGCGGCATCCGGTACGGGTATCGGATTTTTCCATAAGCCGCTACGAAGTAACGCAGAAGGAATACCGGGACATAATGGGGACGGATCCCAGCGATTTTAAGGGGGACACCCTGCCGGTGGAAAATGTAAGCTGGTTTGACGCCATTGAATACTGCAACAGGCGCAGCCTTATGGAGAAGCTTACGCCCGCGTACACGGTAAGCGGCAGCGGGGACTGGCGGGAAATAACATGGAACCGGGAGGCGGACGGCTACCGGCTGCCGACCGAGGCGGAATGGGAGTACGCATGCCGCGCGGGAACAACAACGCCGTATTCGAGCGGCGGTTCCGTGGACAGCGCCGGATGGTATTGGAATAACAGCGGGCAGACAACCCGTCCTGTGGGGCAGAAGCAGCCCAACGCCTGGGGCCTGTACGATATGCACGGCAATGTGTGGGAGTGGTGCTGGGACTGGTACGGGGAATACCCGGACGGCGCCCAGGCGGATCCTTCGGGGGCGGCCTCCGGCTCCGGCCGCGTGCTACGCGGCGGGTCGTGGGGCAGCGATGCGCGGATCCTCCGTTCAGCCAACCGGGACTCCGTTACTCCTACTCCGTCGGGCAGGGACCACATCATTGGCTTCCGGCTGGCGCGCCCGTAGTTCCGTACAGCATCGGGACAGCAGGGAAGCGGGCACTATCGGACTGCCGCTGGTGCGCGCGCCAGGGATTGAAGCGGAAAGCCCGCAGGATTTGCGTTTCGCAAATCCGAGGACTTGGAGCGGAAAGCCCGGCCCCGGCGCGTGAGCGCCGGGGGGCGCCCTGATTCTTATAAATGTGCAATATCTTTTCTTTCTTGAACATCTTCCTGTTTTTATGATATGCTTCACTAGGTTTGAAATGAAGATTGGTGTTATGGATTACAGGGCTGGAAATATCCGCAGTGTGGAGACGGCGCTGCGTTACCTTGGAGCGGACTTTATTGTGTCGGGCGAGGCGGATGTTTTGAAGACCTGCGACAAGCTGATAATTCCTGGTGATGGCGAGGCGCGGGCGGCGATGGGTGTTTTGAATGGGACGGGGCTGGCGGATTTTGTGCGGGATTTTTTTCGTGCGGGGCGGCCGATACTTGGGATTTGTATTGGCTGCCAGATTGTGATGGAACATTCGGAGGAGCGGGATACGCCTTGTCTGGGTCTTATTCCGGGCGGGGTGGTGAGGTTTCCGGCGCGGCCTGGTTTGAAGGTTCCTCACATGGGATGGAATATGGTTCGGCATGGGGGGGGGCATCCTGTTTTCCGGGGTGTGCGGGATCCGGTTCCTTGTTTTTTCGTACATTCCTACTATCCGAAGCCTGATCATAGACCCGCGGGGGCTTCATATACTGTCGCGTGGACAGAGTACGACGGGCTTGAGTTTGCCAGCGCCGTTGCGCGTGATGGTCTTGTGGCTTTGCAGTTTCATCCGGAGAAGTCCGCCGCGCCGGGGCTTAGGATGGTGGAAAACTTTGTGCGGCTGCTGTAAGCGCGGCGGCGCGGATGCCGTGGACAGCGTAGATGGCGCGAATGCCACGGACGCTACGGATATGAAGGGCGTGAATCTGGAAACCGCGCACAGGGTTTTTTTTGCCGACGCGCGGGATTTATCTGTGATACAAAGCGGCTGCGTAGACCTTGTCGTTACTTCCCCGCCATACCCTATGATAGAAATGTGGGACGCTGTTTTTTCCTCTATGGCGGCGGGGATACGGGACTGTCTGGAGAGCGGGGCGGCGCAGAGGGCCTTTGATTTGATGCATGGGGAACTGGATAAGGTTTGGCGTGAGATTGGGCGGGTCACAAAGGACGGGGCTTTTGTATGCGTTACTATCGGGGATGCCGCGCGGACGGTGGGGGGGCCGTTTCAGCTTTATTCAAATCATTCGCGTGTTATCCGGGCTTTTCGGGAAATGGGGTTTACTACCCTGCCGGTAATTTTGTGGCGCAAGCAGACTAACGCGCCGAATAAATTTATGGGTTCCGGGATGCTGCCTGCCGGGGCATACGTAACTCTTGAGCATGAGTATATCCTTATTTTCCGCAAGGGTGGCAGGCGTCTTTTCGCGACGGAAGAATTAAAACGCCGGCGTATGGAATCCGCTTTTTTCTGGGAGGAGCGCAATATCTGGTTTTCGGATGTGTGGGACTTCAAGGGGGTACGGCAGAATCTGGGCCGGCCGGATTTGCGTGGCAGAAGCGGCGGTTTTCCTTTTGAGCTGGCCTGGCGGCTTGTCAATATGTATTCCCTGTATGGAGACCTTGTTCTTGATCCTTTCGCGGGAACGGGTACGAGCCTTCACGCCGCGGCGGCAGCGGGCAGAAACAGCGTGGGGTTTGAAATCGACAGAAACTTTGAGGATCTTATTTTCGGCGGTATGACCCTTCCCCGGATGGAAGACATGCGAAGGGAATGGAACCGCCTGATACGCGCCCGCGCGGAGGCGCATGCGCGTTTTATCCAGGACTTCACGGCGCGGCGCGGGAAACCGAAATACACCAACGCGCCGCATGGTTTTCCTGTGATAACGCGGCAGGAAACAGGGCTTACCCTGATGCTGGCCGGGGACCTTAACCAGGACAGGGCGGGAATGCTGCGGGTCCGGTATACGGACTTTGAAAATCCCGTGGAATCCCGGAAGCGGGATCGGGAACAAAAGCAGGGATGCCTTTTTTAAGAGCCTGTTCAAAATCTCATTTGTAATTCGGAATTTGGGCGCATTTTTTGCGGCTGTGCCGCAAAAAACCGGGCTTTCCGCTGCAAGTCCTCGGATTTGCTAATGCAAATCCTGTGGGCTTTCCGCTGCAATCCCTTGCGCACGCACAGCGGCAGCGCAAAATCGCTTCGCGATTTTGCCACCAGCCTCATGCACGCCCAGGATTTTACCAGATATTGAACAGGCTCTAAGGTCTCGGTGATTTTGTTTCTTCAAAAAAGCCATTCGGAAACTCGCGGTTCCGAACAGCTTTTGTCTATTTAAGGACTAAATTATTTATTCCGTCCCAATCCCGCGGGGGCGGCGTGTCGATATAGCCGCGGCATACGCCGGTATACAGCCGCGCCGGGCCGTCCGTTTCGCCGCGGGCGGCGATGGCGCTGAATATCTCTTCCGCCGCCAGGAATTCCCGGTTCTCATACAGCGCCAGCGCGTTTTCCCAGGCCGCGCAGGTTTCCAAATCTTCGGCGGAAGCTTCCTCCCGCAGCGCCATAAGTTCGTAGAGCCGCACCGGGGTACTAATCCCCACCACCCGCACCCTGTCAAGGCCGCGGCAGATAAACCCGTCACCTATCTCGTTTCTGGTGTATTCGCTAATCAGTATACCGCCGGTATTGTAGAGTTTGTTGACGCCCTCAAGCCGGGCGGCAAGGTTTACCGCGTTTCCCATAATGGTATAATTCATCTTGGTAGAGGTACCCATATTGCCCACAACCATTTCCCCGGTGTTTATTCCTATCCGGGTATACAGGGGTTCGGGCGCATGCTCATCAAGCGCGATGCCCTTAGCTTTCAGCGCGGCAAGCACCGGAGCGGTAACAAGTCCCTCTTCGATAAGCTCCCGGTTTAAGTCCGTCTCCGCTTTTTTCATGTGCAGCGCGCTGCGGCAGGCCAGAACCGCGTGATCCTCCCGGCGTACCGGAGCGCCAAAAAAGGCGATGATGGCGTCCCCCTCGTATTTGTCGATTGTCCCCATGTTTTCCATGATGAGATCGCTCATCCGCGTAAGATACCTGTTCAGAAGCCGGACCAGATGTTCCGGGTCAAGCTGTTCCGAAATTGTCGAAAAACTCCGCAAATCCGTAAAAACCGCGCTCATCCGCCGCCTGCTTCCCCCAAGCTGGAGAAGCAGGGGATTGGCCACCAGCTCGTCCACCACCTCTTTGGAAACATAGGTAGACAGGGCCCGGCTGATAAACTGTTTTTCCCGATCCGAGGCCCGGTAGGAAACCATCTCCCGGATAATGACCGCGCTCAGGGCAGCCAGAACCGGCCCCAGAGGCGCGATAAAAACGCCGCTGTAACGGAAAACGAGGAAACAGCCAAAACCAAAAAGAAGAACGCCGCCAAGACCCAGACCAGCGCGCGGAACCGGCCGCAGACCCCGCAGCGCCAGCATCAGGAAAAGGGCAGGAACCGGGCACAGCGCCGCGCTCCACAGGACAGGAAGCGGAGTAATAAAGGATTCACGCTGAATCATATCCAGCACTACAGCGTGCGTACCGGCATTGACATATTCCCCGTAAAAAGGATTTACCCCAATATCAGTCGTACCCGTATCGACCCGGCCAAGGATACAGAACTTTCCCGCGATACTGCCGGTCAGCCGGGTACGAAGATCCAGGTACTGTTCCATTACCATTTGAAGATATTCGGTTATCTGGGCGATATACTCCGCCTCATCCCGGATTACCTGCACGTCGGCGGAATCCCCCGGCTGCTCCGCGGCCAGCGTTTCAGCCACATCCCGCACCTTCGCCCCTATCCGCAAGTCCGCAAGGGATCGCAGCCTCTCCATAGCCTCGTCGCGCAGCGCCAGGTGGCGGCGGAACTTTTCCTCCGATTGCTCCGCAAGAGACTGATTTAATGCCTCCCGCGCCTCCCGTAGAAGCTCGCCGCTTTCGTACATAACAGAGAAAACAGGAGAAAGGCTTTCATCAAACTGAACGAAAAAAGCAAGCTCCGCCGTTTCCAGAGCGGCAAGATACTGTTCCATCCCAGTCTCAAGCTCTTCCAGCCGGGAAAACTCCGCAAAGGAAATATGGCTGAAACTATCGTTGTAATCTGTTTCCGGCCAGTCCAGCATCATCCGCCCATCCTCATCAAGAGGTATCACAATATCGCGCCGCCCGCCGCCGGGAGGCATCGCGCCCCCCAGGACAAGCCGCCGCTTTTCAAGACGGATTGAGGGTTTACCCAGATATTCCATAAGCGGCGAGAAAGCAAGCTGGAGATAAAAATGATCCTGAACCTTCTGCACAGGAAAAATCCGCCGCCTGACCCCGTCAGGATCAATAACCACGTTAGTAAACCCCGCGCCCCTCGCCGCCTCGCTAAAGGACACAATAGGCGGAAGTATATCCACATAAGCGCCGCCCGGAACGCCCTCAGCCACATCCACCGACCAGGAAAACTTTTTTTCCGCCAAAGGCCGCCGTTCAGCCTGCTCCCCGCTCAGGGGCCGGGTCTGCAAATTAAGCGTAGCCCAGCTCCGGCCAAACAAAGCCGAAGCCCGCGCGAGGTAAATATCGTTATCGCGCGCTATACCCGAGGCCCGTTGAAAAAGACTCTCCCTGCCGTCCCGGATAAGAGAGGCCAGCTCCGCCCCATAGTGATCCGCCTCCGCCAGCCTGATCCTGCCACTGCGCAACGCTTCCAGAAGATCCGAAACGTTACCACCAATCTCCGAAAAAGTTTTCTCGAAATCCGCGGGAAAGTCCCGGTTAAAGTAGACATTGTCGATCCCCGCTGGCCCCCTGTCGATAAACTCAATATCCAGAATAGCCGCCGCTGCCCCATATTCCTTAAGACGCAGGAAACCATCCGCCACCACCGATCGGGGCCAGGGAAAAACCCCGTTATACGCAATCGCCGCGTCATCCACATCAAGAAACACCACATTGTCCACACGCTCCCGGTTCGGCCTGCCCCGAAGAAAAAAATCATAGACCCTCTCCTCCAAAGGAATCAAAACTCCCGTCGCGTACAGCAGAACAAACAAAATCCCCGATGTTACAGCGATAACAATATTTTTCAGCGCCGACATAGACAGCCCCCTTTTCGCGGTATCCGTACATAATACCTGATCTATACGCACTTAATCTACCGGATGTTGGGCGCGTTTTTTTGCCCGCGCAGCCGGGCAAAAAAACCGGGCTTTCCGCTCCACTCTTTTGGCTGCGCCAAAAGGATTTCCGCTGCAATGCGCCCGAAGACGGTCGCTTTCCGATAGGTATGGATTGTAGTGGGCGCTATCGCGCCCCCGGAATCCCTCGCGCGCCCAGCGGCTGACTAAGGCTGTAAAAGCTAATCATGGAAAAAAATGAACCGGCAAAGCCGAAGACCGGCTTTGCCGGTTAAAATTCTGATTTTTTACGAAGAACCGCTTTGGCATTCGCCGCCTTTTTACCCTTTCCATGCCAGCATTCTATTATTTTATTCCAGATAATCATTACAGGAATTAATTAAATATACACTTTTATATTTCCCCGAGTTTTTATTCATTAAACTGCCTGTGGTCTCTTTATTTTTTATATCCAGTTTATAATACTCTTCCGCGAATTCCTTAAAACATAAATGATTGAAAAAATCTATACCGCCATAAGGATTCCAGGATGATTTTTTACAAAAGGCACATATTTTGACCATATAATTTTGTTTAATTTCCTGATGTAAATTATGAAACGCTCCAACTAAATCCCAGCCATTTACAATAATTTCTTTATCAAATACTTTTAATTTTCTTGTTGTTTCCCTGTTATTGTCATCAATCTCAATAAATAAATTATCGGAAAATAATTCTTTTGTATTTTTATTTAGTATATTTATTGGAATCGCTGTTTTTAAATTATAATTTTTCAAAATATAACATCCATGTTTAATATCATAATCAAATATCCTTAATTGATCCGTTCTATAATTTTCAGACTGTTCTATACATAATACTTCAAAACCGTCGGTTTCAACAATAACATCGTTAATAATCATTGGTGA
>JAISAF010000414.1 GCA_031266855.1 Spirochaetales bacterium | reverse complement strand
TCGAAGAGCCGATAAGCGACCGTCTTCGGTCACATTCCGAATTACAAATGTACGCTCTGAGCCGCCGCTTCCCACTTCCCGCCTTTTTCACTACCATATCGCGGAAGGTTTATTTCATGAAAGGTTTTTCCAGCTATTCCTCCTGGCTTGAATCCCGCTATGGAGCGAAAACCTACCGGGTTCCGGTTGACGCGGGCTTTTCCTGCCCAAACCGCGGCCCGGAACGCGAAACAGGCGGCTGTAGTTTCTGCGGAAACTCCGGCGCGCGCGCCCCCTATCTCGCGGCGGACACGGCTGCCTGCCGCGAAGCGTCCATCGCCGCTCAGATTCAAGGCGGCATAGCGTTCCTGCGCAAACGTTATAATGCGCGCTGCTTTCTCCTGTATTTTCAGGCATTCACAGGAACCTACGCCCCCGCCGCCGAACTGAAACGCCTCTACGACTACGCCCTGTCCCTCGCGGATTTCCGCCAGCTCATCGTCTCCACGCGCCCCGACTGCGTCGACCAGGAAAAAGCCGCCCTCCTGGCGGACTACAGAAACCCCGGCAGGGAAGTATGGGTGGAACTGGGCCTGCAAAGCGCGCAGGAAAAGACACTCAGGCGAATCCGCCGGGGGCATGGCCTTGCCGAGTTCCAGGAAGCTTTTTCCATCCTTCGCGGCCACGGCATCAAAATAGCGGTTCACCTTATCTTCGGCCTCCCCGGCGAAAATACCCGCGAAATCGAAACCACTCTTAAATATCTGGCGCAGCTCAAACCCGAAGGAGTCAAAATCCATAACCTGCACATTCCTCACGGCACACCCCTCGCGCGGGAGTTCCTCGCCGGCGAGCTTTCCCTGCCCTGCGCCGCCCGTCATATCCAGTACATCCTCCGCGCGCGCGAGATTCTCCCGCCGCAAACCCTCTTTATGCGCTATATCTGCGACACACCTCCCGGCGGGCTTGCCTATCCCCGCCATTTCCCCGAAAAAGCGCGCTTCCTGCACGAGTTAGACGCAGAAGCGCTAAGAGCCTGTTCAGAATTTCATTTATAATTCGGAATTTAAACAGGATAAACGCATAAGGAATTTTTCTCCGTATGGTTTTGAGCGCCTTTTTAGCGCTTCGCGCTAAAAACCGGGCTATCCGTTCCAATTCCTCGGAAAGCGCCTTCGGCGCTTTCCTGCGGGAATTCCACTACAAAACGCCCGAAGACGGTCGTTTTCCGAGAAGTATGGATTGTAGTGGGCGCTATCGCGCCCCCGGAATCCCTGGCGCCGCGCAGCGGGCGAATTTGCGTCCCGCAAATTCGCGGGCAAGCCCACGCGCCCAGAGGTTTTTCCGGTTGCTGAACAGGTTCACAATCATTCGCGTTCAAGTGTCCTGCCGCGCGGGGCCAGTTTCCCCCGAAACAAAAAGCCTGTATGCCGCTTAAGTTTTCCCCCGCGCAGAAGTTCTTCTATCGCTTCCCCTATCCCGGCTTCTTCCCAGGAGGACAGGCTGCCGAAACCCCGTCTCCCGGTATACGCGCTACCCCTAGCGCGCGCCCCGCGCGCCCCGCACAGGATAAGAGCCGCCTCCGCCGTGGTAAAGCGCCGAGGATTTTTCCTGATAAAATCCAGAATGATTTTTTCCTCCCGTGCAGAGCGCTGCGCGCAGCCGTCGCACACATCGCAGCCTTCGCAGGACTCCGTCTGCGCGCCTAAAAGCGATAAAAGAAAACTCCGCCTGCATGAACGGCTGTGCGCATACGCGAGCATCGCCGCCCTGCGCTCCGGGGCCTGTGCGTGATCCCCGGCTCCAGGAGTATCCCGGCTTCCGGTTAAAAGGATCGCGGCAGCGGGTTTGCCGTCCCTTCCTCCGCGGCCTGACTCCTGAAGATACGCCTCCACGCTTCCCGGTATGTCCCTGTGGATAACGGCGCGTATATCGGCCTTGTCAACGCCCATCCCATAAGCGCATGTTGCGCAGAGCACTCCGTCCCTGCTTGCGAAAAACCACTGCTCCACGGCCTTTTTTTCTTCCCGTTCAAGGCCCGCGTGATAAAAAAATACTTCCCGGTGTCCCAGCCTTCTTCGCAGGTAGCGCGCCGTCATTTCCGTGCCCTTCCTGCTGCTACAAAACACCAGAGCGGGTTTTTCCGCCTGACGTAAAACATCCATCAACGCCTCGTCCTTTGACAGAACAGGAATCACCTGGTAGGAAATATTGGGCCGGTCAGGATTCCCCGCGATGATGTGGGGTTTTTTCCCGTTAAAAAGATGAGTGATGATTCCTTCCAGAATCGGGGCGGAAGCCGTGGCGGTAAAGGCGGTCGTCGCGGAGGGTTTTAATTCAGCGCGGATTTTCCCCAGTTCCAGGTAGGATGGACGGAAGGTCTGCCCCCATTCGGCGATGCAATGCGCCTCGTCAATTACCAGATGCCGCACGCCTATATCCGCGCATCTTCGCAAAACCTCCCGCCCGCCTAAAGTTTCGGGGTTGGTAATAAGGAGTTTTACCTTTCCCGCGGCAAGATCCGCCCAAACCGCCTCCCGTTCCGGTTTTTCCTGTCCGCCGCGCAGCACCCGCGAAGCAATGTTTGCCCCGTCAAGCCGCCGTTTCTGGTCGGACATCAGGGAGAGCAGGGGATAGATGACAAGCGTAATGCCTGGCAGAATCGCCGCCGGAAGCTGGAAACACAGGGACTTTCCCGCTCCGGTAGGTAAAAGAATAATCTGATCTCCCGGCGCGGCGTCGGCCTCCTCATCCTCCCATAAGCCGCAGGCGCCCAGAATATTGTGAACCGCGAGGCGCTGATAGGGATACAGATACTTTATGCCGAAAATTTCCCGCGCCTTTTCTACAACTGGATCAACGCTTAAAACCGCCTCCGCGTCTGCCGCTTCTGTTCTGTCCGTATTCATTATTTCTCCTTACCCTTATAAGTCAGCAAAAAAAACAGGTTTGATTGAATAATCAGGAAAAAAAATGAAAAAATGTTTAATGTAAGGCGGATTGCGGGGTAGGGGAGCGCTGCCGGTTCCGGAAGCCTACGGGATGTATACGGGCCTTTTTTCGGAAGCTGTACCGGCTTTTTCGGTTTTTATACGGCAAAAACATTTTGCAAATTTTCGGCATTCCCGTTAGTTTTTATAGTTTATTCCGGCAAGCGGGTTTAATACCCCGCTCTTTGGAGCGGTTCTTAATTCTGCCGTATTGTTGGATGACGCTGGTATTAAACCCGCAGGTACAATCCATCAATCCAGACACTTGAATCTACGATTAAATTCATCTCATTTTTCTCATTTCTTTTAGATCACCTTCCCAAATACGGGTATTGGATTTAATTAATTCCTCCAGCGCTTTATTGATGAGAGCTTTTTTTGTAGAAATTTTTGTTAAATACATGGCCTTTTTTACCAAAGTATCATCCAATTCAATATTTATCCGCATCCTTATGCCTCCATACACTGAAGTCAAAAAAGGGAAGTTTGACACTGAAAAAAGTAAATGACGTTGCCCTGTGAAAAGTATAAGTTATACCTTATACTTTTCATCCAGTTTACTCATCCAGAATCC
>JAISAF010000382.1 GCA_031266855.1 Spirochaetales bacterium | reverse complement strand
ACGCTCCTGTAATTCCCCGCACCGCTGGTATGCCCCTCCTTCCATACAGTACCCTCCCTGCACAATGGTATCCTGTTTTTCCCCCCTTTATCTTCCCCTTAAGTTTATGATGTTGTGCCAGGCACCTTTTTTTATTTCACATAATAGCATAATATTTTATAATGCGCAACCTAAAAAGGTGCCTGGCACTTTTTAACGCCTGACGGAATAAAGCCGGATAAGTTTCGGTACAAAGCCGCGTTTTCACTTCTTTTTTCGACTTCGCGGTAAAAATTCTGTGGGTAAGCGAAGCGCGAAAAGCCCGTGGGCCGCGCGAGGGATTGGAGGGATGCGAAGCAGCCACGCCGAAGGCGGGGCCGTAGCGGTAGCGGAGTCCCGGAAAGCCCGGTTTTTTTGCCCGTCGCGGGCAAAAAAACGCGCCCTGAAAATCTTCTTGCGCTGACTCTGGCCTCTTGTTTTTTTTAGCCGGATTTGTTATATTTGAAGCGGAAAGGGGGTGCACCGGTTTCGACTGGAACGAAGGTGTGTCCGGTTGCAGGTGGAGCGCCGGTCTCCTAAAAACGGCAAAAAATATAACTGCCAATAATAACGCAGATTATCAACTGGCCGCGGCTTAAGGCCTGGCCACGGGCTTGCGGTACACCGCCTTGAGGGCCGCAAAGCTTGACACAAAACCAGGGCTTTCCAACCAGGGGATCCGGTCTCTGGGAGGGAGATTTTTCCGGAATACGGCGCGATGCGGGCTTTTGTTCCGCCTGCTCCGCCCGACAATTAAGGAACGAATAAACCTGTAGAAAGCCAGATGTATCCGTTTTAGGACGTGGGTTCAATTCCCACCACCTCCATACAAAAAGGGAAAGCAGGAAAAGCCGTTGCGGGGCGAAGCCCGCAGAGGGGAGACTTTCCCCCTTATATATATCGAGGACGTGTATGAAATGTAGAAAATGCAGGCGTGAAATTCCTGATGACGCGCAGTTCTGTCATTACTGCGGCTATGATATACTACAGGACGCGCTCCCGCCCCAGCCGGGCGTGTCTACCAGGACGAAACTTGTCATTGCGGGTATCGCCGTGCTGGCGCTGATTATCGCGGTTTGGCGGATCGCGGTCTCGCTGGGGTCCGGCTAAAGCCGTATTTTGAAGTTCCGTTCTGTTTCGCGGCGCAGGTCGCGGGTCTTGATGTTTTCCCGCTTGTCGTAGGTTTTTTTCCCTTTGCACAGGCCCAGGTCGATTTTTACGCGGCCTTTTTTCAGATAAGCTTTCAGCGGCACAAGGGTAAAGCCTTTTTCGTCAACCTTCCGATTTAACTTTTTTATTTCCTGCCGGTGGACCAGAAGTTTTCTGTCCTTTTCCGCTTCGTGATTAAAGATGTTGCCGTGATCGTAAGGCGTTATGTGAAATCCAATGAGCCACAGCTCGCCTTCGCGTATGCGCGCGTATGCGTCCCCAAAGGAAAACTGCCCCGCTTTCATGGATTTAACTTCTGTTCCTTGAAGGACTATGCCGCATTCGAGATTTTCATCTATCGTATAATTGAAGCGGGCCCTGCGGTTATCCGCCAGCACTTTTATTCCTTCCACAGGTTGATTTTCCCCCAGGCCGGCCACGGTTCCCCTCGCGATTTTTCTATCGCCGCGACACGGAATCCGGTAAAGGGACTGCACCACTGCGGCGGCTGAGCGCCCCGTGTGTGAATGCCAAGGCCCTGCTCCGTGTTAATATAAGCGCCGCCGCGTACAGCTTTCTCGACTGCCGGAAAATCCCCGGAACCAGGGAACACAAGATCGGCGGGCGCGAACCAGTTGCCGCACCATTCCCAGAGGCCGCCGCCCGAAAGCCCCATCCGGTTTTCGCCGGGTAAAAAAAGCGAGGCGTATTCCCACTGTGTTTCGGAAGGCAGAAAAAACGTATAGCGCCCGTCGCGGCTTCCAAGCCACTGGCAGTACGCGGAGGCGGCAAAAAAGGAGATTTCGCTTACGGGTTCAGACGGCCGCGGCGGGGCAGGGGAGTCGCCCCAGGATGCGAGGTAGGTTTCTTCTGCAAGTCCCTGTTTGATAAGCGCCGCCCTGTTTACCGGCTGCCATGCCGGATTCCCGTTAAGAAAGGCGGCGTACTGGCGCTGGGTTACCTCGCGCGTACTAAGGAAAAAGGCTCCGACATTGACAAGCCCCGCCGAATAGGGGGGCGCGTCGCGCAGGCGTTTTATAAACGATTCGGAAAATGATTCGGAGCCGCGGGAAAAGGCGCCTTCCGGGAAACCCGCGCCCTGGCGGAAACTTCCCGCGGGCAGGGCGGCATACTGCCCGTCAACAAGATCAAGACGCCCCGGCGGAGTCCGCCTTTCCCGCGCCGCCGCGGGAGCTTTCTGCAACTGTTCCTGAGTCCATGGGGAGGATAGAAATTCCTCCCGCGCTTTTTCCGGTAAAACCAGAATCAGCCAGTACAGGACTTCTTCCCGCGCCCCATAAAGCGACAAAAACCAGTCCGACGCCTGTATCAGGGACTGGGGGCTTAGAACCCTGCCTTCCGAAGCAGCCATAAGAGCGGCGTATACAAAATCCCTGAAGTTCGCGGGCGAGTTCACGCCCGCGGCCGCGCTGGTCAGCATACGGAAAACCTTATCCACGCGGTCCGGCGAGGAATCCGCCAGAGTGTAATCCCGCGCGGCCGCTGTTAAAACCAGAGGAACAGGATACAGGGGATTGGGTTCGCCGGACAAAGCCCAGGCCGCGAAGTCCCGGTGCGCTTCAACCAAAAGCTCTTCATCCGGTTTCAGGGAAAGTTCCGCGTGCAGTTCTTCCTTTTTTGGGAAAAAACGGCTGGCGAAAATCCTGCCGCCGGCGATAAGAGGAATCTTTTTTTCCTCGAAGTGAGGCCGCCGCACAGTAATGGTATGACGCCCCTGAGGCACAAAGGCCCGAAGCGGCGTCGCTCCGATTCGCAGCCCGTCAACCAGGACGGACGCCTCTGGAGGAACGCTTGTAAACAGAACCTCCGCGCCCGGATTAAAAATACCGGGATACAGAAAAATAAAAAAGAAGAGACCCGCGGAAACCGCCGCGTACAGGACGGCGACATATACTCTGGGCTGGATGCCAAAAAGAGGCTTTAAGACGACCCTTTCGGAATCCTGTTCCCCGCTCCGCTCCGCTCCGCGGGTATCCGCACCACGCGTATTTTTTTTCTTCATAAATGATTTCATGGAATACTTTATTATAGAGGCGCCCGCTTTTATTGTCAACGAGCGGCAGCTCAGAAACAGGCAATGCACATAATTGACAAAGGCAATTATGTGCTCAGAACCCGGCGGAGGCAATTTTGCTGGGGAAGAATTGCCCATAAGGGAAGCTCTAAAAACTTTCACTTAGTATTTCAAATTCTAAAGGAAAAAATTGCTGTTCCACAGCAATTTTTTCCTGTGCGGGCGGCAGCTCAGAACCAGGCCCCGCAATTGCCAGCGGCAATTGTGGGGGGCAGCTAATTGCCTGTGGCAATTAGCTGCGCGTAACCATGCGGTCGTAATTTTGGGACAAAATTGCGTGATGTGCCACCAAGCGCGACGCGTAGCGGAGTGCACGTCTTTATCACCAACCGGCTGCCGCCACCACGCTAACAACAAACTGTTACGCTAAGAGGTTTTTAGAGCTTACCCGGATTTCCGTCTGCGGAAATCCGCGGGCCGTCTTCGGCCCGGCCTTTCACGATTCCGGCTGCAGCCACCACACTAACACTAAACAGTTATGTTTGCAGCCTGGAACCAGGCCGCAAAATTGACAAAGGCAATTTTGCGCGTATGACCCGCCCGGCGCAGGCTCCGCCTGCGCCGGATAAGACCGAAAAAAGTGCCAGGCACCTTTTTGCGTTTTACGGAATAGTGGTGTATTTTAGAATGCGCCATCAAAAAACGTACTGGCGCCAAAAAGGTTCAAATCCGCAAGGCGGGAGCCTTGCTTTTAACACGGCGTAGTCTGGAGACTACGCCG
>JAISAF010000346.1 GCA_031266855.1 Spirochaetales bacterium | reverse complement strand
GGCCGGCTGCCGCCACCACGCTTATAGTGCGCTGTTACGCGTGTGGCTTCAAAAAGCGGGTCATGGGCAGTTAATTGCTGTTCAGCAATTAACTGCCCATGCGTATAACGCGGGGGTAGTGTTATGCGAAATGAATATCCGGCGTCCTCCAGTGAATGCCGCGCATTCACTGGAGGACGCGCTGCCGCTGGGCGCGCGCAAGGGATTGGAGGGATGCGAAGCAGCCACGCCGCAGGCGGGGCCGTAGCGATAGCGGAGTCCCGGAAAGCCCGGTTTTTTTGCCCGTGTACGCGGGCAAAAAAATGCGCCCGAATTTTTTTATAATGTTATATTGCTGTCTTCCCCATTGGGCTTCTATTCATTACATTTAGTAAAATGATGCTGGAAATTATCGAGCCGGGAGTTATGGAGTACGAGGAGGCGCTTGCTTTGCAAAGGCTGAGGCAGGCGAGGCGTATCCGGGAAGAGATTCCTGATACTCTTATTCTTCTTGAACATCCGCCGGTTATTACTTTGGGGCGGCGGGCTGTGGAGGAGGATGTGCTGCTTGCGCCGGGTGTGGCGTCCGGTATGGGGATCAGGGTTGTTCGTATTGAGCGGGGGGGCGAGGTTACGTATCACGGGCCGGGGCAGCTTGTGGGGTATTTGATATGCGGGCTTGCTGTAACGGGGAAAAGCGTAAAACGTTTTGTGCATCAGGTGGAGGACTGCCTGATTCAGAGCCTTGTGGAGGGCTGGGGTATCCGGGCGGGGCGCAGGGAAGAGTACATTGGCGTGTGGGTGGGCGAGGAGAAAATCGCTGCTATTGGTTTGTCTATTTCGCGTGGGGTGACTATGCATGGCTTTGCTTTGAATGTAAATACGAATCTGGATCATTTTGCATGGATTGTGCCGTGCGGGATACGGACAAAGGGAGTTACGTCGATAAAGAAAATTACTGGGGGGGAGGTTCCTATGGATGGGGTAAAAACCCTTGTCGCGCGAAAACTGAAAGAGGTTTTTGGTTATGAGTGAGGCTCGGTCTTTTGTGCGCAAGCCGGAGTGGTTGAAAATAAAAATACGCGGCGGGGAGAACCTTGCCGGGGTGAAGGGGCTTTTGTCCCGTTACGCGCTTAACACTGTATGTAAGGAGGCAAACTGCCCTAACCGGATGGAGTGCTATGGCAGCCGGACGGCGGCTTTTATGATTCTGGGAACCGTGTGCAGCCGCGGATGCGCGTTCTGCAATGTAAGCCGTGGTCTGCCTCAGCCTGTAGATGGTGGGGAGGCTGTCCGTATAGCCGCGGCCGCGGGGGAGCTGGGACTGCGCTATGTGGTGATTACCTCAGTAACCCGCGACGATCTTCCTGATGGCGGGGCGGGACAGTTTGCCCGCGTTATTCGCGAACTGAAAACCGCGCTTCCGGGGATCATGGTCGAGGTGCTTATTCCTGATTTTCAGGGAGACGGGGAGGCGCTGGGGACGGTTCTTGGAGCGGGCCCGGATGTCCTGAATCATAACGTGGAAACTGTTCCCCGTCTTTACCCCGCTGTGCGGCCCCAGGCGCTGTATGCGCGGTCCCTTGAGCTTCTTAGGCGGGCTGGGGAAAGCGCGGATGGCCTTTCCCGGGGGACAGATGCGGCGGATGGAAAAACCGGGGGTGAGGAGATCGCCGGTGCAAAAACCAGCAGTGCAGAAACCAGCAGCGTAGGAATCAGTGGTGTAAAAACCGGGAGTATACAAACCGGAAATATACGAACCGGAAGTATAAAAACAAAATCAGGTCTGATGGCGGGGCTGGGAGAAAGTCCCGATGAAATCCGCGAAGTCATCCGCGATATAAGGGCGACTGGCTGCGATTTTCTTACCATTGGTCAGTATCTTGCTCCTTCGGCGCGGCATTACCCTGTCCGCGAATATATAAGCCCTGCCCGCTTTGAGGAGTACAAACACTACGCCCTGTCTCTGGGTTTCGCGGGCGTTGCTTCCGGCCCCTTTGTGCGCAGTTCCTACAGGGCCGCGGTATTGGCGGATACGCGCTAACAGGTATATGCTCTGTATAGCGGCCCGGGACTTTAAGGCAGACTTTTCTGGCAATCCCGTTATGCGAGGTTAGGCGCTTGTGAATTATTTTCTATGAACGTATTCAGGTCTTCTTTTACCATAATCCAGGCACTATCTATTTCATTTGTCAGTTCCCGCATTTGTTCCCAATCAAGCCTGAATCCATACGTGTGCCTTACAAAATGCCTCATGCTCATATAATCATTCAAAATTACTTTTATTTCTTTTCGGAAAATTGGTCCGTATCCTTCTGTTTTTTCAAATGCCATTTCCAATAATTCTTTATGCCATTTACTACTACCTGGTAATTTTTCATCAAAATATTTCACGATTATTATAAGAATGTTTTCTATACCGTTATAAAAAGATTGTAATAATAATGCTACTGCGGACTTTTCAATTATGTCCGGCACTTTCGTCTTACATAAATCACGAAGCGGTTTAGTACTGTCTAGTAGTTCGTCAATTTGAGACATTTCAAATAATATTTTCCGCTTTATATTTTCATCCAATTTTTTGCAGCTCCCCCAACGAATTGAGAAGTTCAAAGAACGAATTGTTTATATCAAAATCAACAAGATCAACTTTATTTAATAGTTTGTCATTTAATACTGAATAAGTCCTAATAAATTTCTTTGGCGGCAACCCTTTTACACCAATATCTATATCCGACGCATCATTTACTTTTCCAGTAACTATTGAACCAAATAAATAAATGGCTGAGCAGCCTTCACTTTTGAGGTAGTTCACAGCCTGTTCAACATCGGTTTGGTACTTCCGGGGTATATTTAGAATTCTCATGTATACTATACTATATTATTTTCATAAATATTTCAATGGCTTCTCTAAATTTTTTAGAAGCTGAGCGGATTTCGTATAACGTTCCGGCTGTATGCGGCGCTTTGACTGCCCGGATGATAAAGGCTTTGCGGAGCGAAGATTATAGCTGGCCCATGCATCCAGTCTTTCCGGCGCTTCGTGCCGGAAAGGCGCCGGAACGGTTTTAGAGTTTCCTTTAGCGTCTACTTGCGGTTTTCCGGTTTTCCTATAATACTGTCTTTATGAAGAAGGATGATTTTATTTTTACTATCGGCTACCAGGGTAACACCGCCATAATTGACGGAAAAGCGAAAAAGCAGTATGGAAACGCTACCTGGAAGCAGCTCGCGGAAAAAGGTTTGTACAAGGCCGCCTACTGCGCGGTTTTGCAGGCCGCGGAACCTGGCGCGGCCGAAGAGTTTGTTTCTTTCTTTAATGCCCATGTTCCCGGCCGCGGCTACGGGAAGGAGGACCTGTCCCGCCTGTTTGGGGTGTACGGCGTGCCGGAAAAGATAAGCCGCACTCAGATTATCAGTTAGGGGGAAGCGGCGGGAAACCAGCCGCCCGGAACTCCGCGCTGTTTCCACCGCCCGCCCTGAGCGCTGAACCCGGTCCGCAGAATTTTTTAACCGCGAAGCCGGAAAAGTCGAAGAAATTTTTATTCTTTAGTTTTCTTTGCTTTCTTTTCGATTTTGCGGTGAATTTTTTTCTTCAAAGAAGCGCTACGTTTTTCCGCCCGGCGTAGTCTCCAGACTACGCCGCGTCAGGAAGCAAGGCTCCAGCCTTGCAAAGCCAAACCTACCCCGGCGTGGGCAGAGCCTATGCCAAGCGGGGTGGTAAACGCACGTGGAAGCGTGTTTTTGACAATTGTAAGGTAGGCGCCTTGCTTTTAACACGGCGTAGTCTGGAGACTACGCCGTGTTAAAAGGCTTCCTTCCTTTGCTTCTTCGCCCCTGCCAGTTTTCGACTTCGCGGTAAATTTTTCTTTGAGGTTCAGTCCCTGAGCGGCAGGGGAAAATTCCGCTGTACGCGCCGCGCGTTCCAGTGTATACTTATCCGCATGAAACGCTTTAAGGCAATGTTTTACGAAGGGCTGGTTTTTATTGTCCCCGCGGCCCTCACGTGCTGGGTTTTCTACAAAATTTTTACAATTCTGTACCGCTTTATCGCGGCGGGGACGGCTTTTATTCCGCTTACGTTCTACCGGGAATACCCCTGGCTAAAAAACGCCCTGGAAGGAGCAATCGTCGCGCTTATGCTTCTAGGCATCCTTATCGCCGGCATGACAGCGGAGACCATCGTTGGCCGTTTCCTGCGCAAAAGGTGCGACACCCTTTTTAAGATCATCCCCTTTATTAACTTCTTTTACGACATCTGCAAACAGATTTTCGATATCCTCTTTATGAAATCGGAAAAACTGCTTTCCCACCCTGTAATTGTTCCGTTTCCCCACGCGGGAAAACGGGCCATAGGATTCATGACCGGCAGGGCGGAACCGGAGCTGGCTTTAGGGGAGGAGTATGCGAAGGTCTACATTCCCACGGTTCCTTTCCCCACAACAGGCTTCCTGATGGTTTTCCCCAAATCCCAGATTATTGAAAATAATCTCTCCGTGGAACAGGCCCTGCGCCTGATTCTCTCCGGCGGCATTCTGGAAGAAGAGGAACCCGGGAAACCCAAAACGAACAAAACCGACAATAAAAAAACTCCCAACAGGAAAAACCTTTTTACCTGGCTTAAAAGCCGCTTTATTACCGGCATGCTCCTCTTTTTTCCCCCGGCAATCGCGGTCTACATCACCATGGAAATCTGCCGCTATATCTACAGCCTGATGAAGTTCAGCATACGTCTGATTCCCCCGCGCTTCGGGCATCTGCCCTATATTGACGAGCTTACCCCCATAGTCAGTTTTTTTGTACTCATATCCGGTACATGGTTCATCGGCCTTATCGTAAAAACCTATATCGGAAAAATGCTCCGCGGACACGTGTATTCACTCATCAGCTATGTTCCCTTCGCGGGCGCCCTGTTTCACGCCTTCCGCCAGCTTATGAACGCGGCTTTCTCCGACTCGCCAAAAACCTTTTCAAAAGTCGTACTGGTGGATTTCCCATCGCCCGGATCAAAAGCCATCGGCTTTATTACAGGCGAAGCCTCAGCAAAACTGGCCGATCCCCTTGCCGGCCCGGAAGAGCAGTACAAGGTTTTTATTCCCGGCACACCGAATGTCGCCAGCGGTTTTCTTGTCATTGTTTCCCGCAGAGATATCATCCTCACCGAACTCGCGGTTGAGGAGGGGCTTCTGCGCGTTGTCTCCGGCGGCCTTCTGAAACAGGCATCGGGTATAGGCGGCAAAAAGAAAAACGACGACCCTCCGGCGGCAAGTCCTTAAAGAATTTTTTCCCCTCTGATTTTGGGCGCGTTTTGTCGCCCGCATGCGCGGGCAACAAAACCGGGCTTTCCGCTCCAATCTTTTTTACCGCTACGCGGTAAAAAAGGATTTCCGCTGCAATCCCTCGCGCACGCACAGCGGCTAACCAATGCCATACAAGCAGCACACGAAGAAAAAATTCACCACGAAGTCGAAAACTGGCAAGGGCGAAGAAGCAAAAAAAGGGAGGGAAAAAACCTGAAAAACAAAAATTTATCCGGCTGTTTCGAGTTTGAGGTAAAAATTCTGATTTTTTATCAGCATAAAGCGCCCTATAAGGATGGCGGTTTTTCAGCGGCGGCGCGCCGGGTATTCATTTCGCATAACGCGATCCCGCACCAGCGGATTTCCGGCCGCGGAAATCCGCGGGCCGTTTATCCCGGTTTTTAGTTAGGCTATTATTTGCCGCTGCAATTTAATCCCGCGGCCTGGTTTTCAAGCTGAAAGCGTAACAGTCTGCTGTAATCGTGGCGGCGGCAGTGATAACTACGTGCACAGCGCATAACGCGCTGTGCCTGGCGGCAAACCACGCAATTTGCCAGAGGCAAATTGCGTGTAACGGACAGGCCCGCGTATGCCGCTGGGCGCGCGCAAGGGATTGTAGCGGAAAGCCCACAGGAAAGCGCATCGGCGCTTTCCGAGGACTTGGAGCGGAAAGCCCGGTTTCCGGCGCTTTGCGCCGGAAATGCGCCCAAAATATAAGGAGGAAAATTCCTATGCGTGTATTCCGCCTCTATTGATTATTGATTGGTTTTGCTTTTATCATACAGGTACGGGGGAAGGATGGTATGCGTATCAGGGAAATTCTCGCGCTTGAGCCGGAGGGGCAGAGTCTTGTTGTTGAGGGCTGGGTTCGTACCAGGCGGGACGCGAAGAATATATGTTTTTTCGAGGTAAACGATGGCAGTTGCCTGAAAAATTTCCAGGTTGTCATTGATAAAGAAAAAGACGCGCGCCTTGCGCTGGAAATAAACAGGATGACAACAGGCGCGAGTGTCGGCGCGGAGGGTGTTCTGGCGGCTTCTCCTGGCGCGGGTCAAAGCTCGGAACTTCAGGCGCACGGCTTGAGCATTCTTGGCGAGGCGCCCGCGGATTCCTACCCTTTGCAGAAAAAGCGG
>JAISAF010000330.1 GCA_031266855.1 Spirochaetales bacterium | reverse complement strand
ATCTTCGCTGCCGAAGGAGCGGTAAGAACCAGGTACTTTTCGCTGAGCACGTTTTTCCCCGCCCGCAGATTAGCCGGATTGTCGTCCACCAGCATAATATGATTTTTCCCGCTCAAAATAACCCCTCCTTCATATATACACTCTTTGTCTCAAATCCACTCTTTATCTCAATTATACTCTATTTATACTCTTTATCTCAAATCAACTCTTTATTTCAAAGGCCCGTTCAAAACCGAAAAAACGCACCTTATCGGGGATAGCGCTTTAGGCCGCACATAAAGCGGCAGCGGCTTTTTCAAAAAACATTTTTTTACCCCGGCAGCCGCCTTAGCGGTAAGGACAATTATGGGAACCACCGGAAAATCCATAGCCCGGATTCCGCGCGCCACGGCGCGGGCAGCGCGAATGAGAAAATAAAAAAGCCCGGTATATCCTAGTATTAAGATAGGTTTTCTGGGGGGGGGGGGGGGGGGGGGCAACGTAAAACGGTATAGTTTAAGTGGTTTCGTTCAAGAATTCACTGATCAGGTTTGAATATACAACCGTTTTTAGACCAGCTTTCATTTTTACCACATCCTTTTTGTAACACTTTCTTAAATTTGTATAACTATATATCATACATTAGCAGGATTTTCAAGTGTTATTTTTAAGCGGTATATAAAAAGGGGAAAACCTTCAATGCGCGTAACGCGCTGTGCCTGGTGGCAGACCACGCAATTTTGTCCCAACAAAATTGCGACCGGCGGGTTGCGCGCAGCTAATTGCCAAAGGCAATTAGCTGCCCCGGAAATTGCCAGGGGCAATTTCCGGGGGCTGATTCTCAAGCTGCCACCCGGCAGCCGGTGGTGATATAGACATGTACAGCGCATAACGCGCTGTGCACGGTGGGGTGACGGCCCGCAAAATCGCGTAGCGATTTTGCGGGTGTTTGCCGCTGGGCGGCGCAAGGGATTGCAGCGGAAAGCCCACAGGATTTGCATAAGCAAATCCGAGGACTTGGAGCGGAAAGCCCGGTTTCCGGCGCTCAAGCGCCGGAAATGCGCCCAAAAACTCTTGTGTTTTTTGAGAAAGGGGTATAGGATTCTATATTATATTTTAGAATGTTTTGAGGGCGGTATGCTTGAAAAAAGTCCGTTTGTTTATTGGGATGATTCGTTTTCGGTGGGTGTTCCGCTTATTGACGAGCAGCATAAAGAGCTGGTGCGAATGACTAATGTGCTGTTCGAGGGTTGCGAGCGGGGCGGGACGGGGCTGGTGTCTTTTATGCAGACTATCCAGAGCGCGACTAACTACGCGAAGATTCATTTTGCTACGGAAGAAAAATATATGGTGCTGGTGAGCTATCCTGATTACGAGCCGCATAAGAGGGAGCACGAGAGTTTTGTGGCGGAGGTTTTGCGTCAGGTTCGGCTGTTTGAGCAGAATAAGACACAGCCTATGGATTTTGCTTTGTTTCTTAAGAACTGGCTTTTGAATCACATTGCTGTGTCGGATAAGAAATTTTCTCCGTTCTTTATACCTATCGCTGATCAGATCGTCGTGGCGGGTTAGGCGCTTTTTCCTGGTGGGAATACGCGCGGGAATAGTCTGAACCTGACTCGCGGATTTTTTAACCGCGAAGCCGGAGAAGTCTAAAGAAGCGCGGAAGGCGGTCTTTAAGATTTCTTTTCCTTCCTCTCTTTACTTCTTCGCCCTTACCCGTCTTCGTCCTTGCCCGTCTTCGGCTTCGCGGTAATTTTTTTGCGATAGCCATTCCCAAAATTGCGGGTCAGTTGGCTGTTGCGCGTACCGCGTTGCGTTCGAAGATCATGCTGCTTTCAAAGCCGTTCATGGTACGCACCCAGCCGAGGAATTTTTCGGCTTCGTCCTTGTTGGTATAGGGGCCGATACGCAGACGGTACAGTTTTGGCCCGTCCGCATAGACGACCTGGCCCATAAGCCCTTTCTCCTTCAAAACCTCGTTCAGTTCTTCCGCGCGGTCGCGGCTGGAAAAGGCGCCGACCTGTATGGAAAACTCCCTGCCCCGCGCGGTGTAGGCTACGGGGGGAGCGGCGGCGGGAGGCGCGGGAACCCGTACCCGTGGTTTTTCAGGCGGGGCGGACGCGGCGGGCGCTTCCTTTCTGGAAGGGGGCGGCGGGACAAGCTGGGGCGCGGCGGGTGGATAAGGGCTGGGGGGCGCCACCGCAGGCGGGGGCGGGGCGGCGGCCGGTCCGGGATCTTCGCCGTAGACGATGATAAGGTCTTCTTTGGGTGAAATTCCTTCAGGCTGGGGGGTAAGCGCCGGGATTTCATTGCGGCGAACCCATTCAATGGGGTCATCGGATACCAGCGCCGCGCTGTGCGGATCGGTATCGGGACTGCCCGCCACATCCTCGCGGGGATAAAAACACCAGAGCCCGATACTCAAAATAGTCGCCAGAAAAAGGGCGACGGAAACAATGATTAAAAGCGTCTTATTCTGTTCCATACTTTATTCCACCTTACTCCCACCTTATGTCCATCTTGCTCATCGTCAGGTAAGCCGCGATACCGCTTCCAGAACCGCTTCGCGCAGTTCCCTGCGGCTTCCTGAGTTCTTCACTGTTATAGTATCGGCAGGCAGAGAGGAAGATTGAGGGATGAGTGAGCGTTGTTTCCATATCCGGCGAAAGACCGCCGTAATTCCAAGGCTGTCGCGGCTTAGCCCCCGGTTAATCCTGTCCAGGAGAGGAGCCTTTATAATGATGATATGGTCGCACAGCCTGTCCAGCCCTCCGGTAAAAAGAAGGGCGGCGTGGATAACAGTGGGATTCCCGCCTCTGCGCGCTTCTTCAAGAAGTTTCACCGCTTTTTCCGCGACACGGGGATGAACAATCGCTTCCAGTTTTTTCAGTTTCGCGGAATCGGCGAAAACCACGCGGCCCAGTTTTCTTCTGTTTACTGTGCCCCTGTCTCCTGTGCCCCCTGCCGCGCCTTGCGCGGACAGGATTTGTTCTCCGAAAACAGCGGCCACTTCCCGCGCGTGTTCCTCAAGAACCTCGTGGCCCAGGGCGTCCACATCGATAATGTGAAAGCCTTCTTCGCCGAGTATCCGGGCCGCTTCGCTTTTCCCCGAACAGTATTTTCCGCATAAACCCAGAATCACTAGTGCATCTCCCCCCAGCTCCCGCCGGTTTCGATACTGACCCGCAGGGGAACATTCAGCCGGAAGGCGCCTTCCATCTCCGTGCGAACCAGATCTTCCATGACAGCGGTTTCGGCCTTAGGAACCTCAAAAATAAGTTCGTCGTGAACCTGGAGGATAAGGCGGGAAGCGAGTTTTTTCTCTTTCAGGCGGGAGTCTATGCGCAGCATTGCAAGTTTAACAATATCCGCCGCGCTTCCCTGAATAGGCGTATTCACCGCGACGCGCTCGGCCCCCATTTTTTCAGTTTTGTTGCGGCTATTAATAGCGGGAACGGGACGCTCCCTGCCGAGGATGGTCTTTACCCCGCCTGTTGCCTCGGCCCCGGCAACCGTTTCGCTGATAAACTCCCGGATTTTACTGTAACGGTCAAAATAGGACTCGATAAAACTGCTTGCCTCGTGCCGGCTTATCCCCAGTTCCCGCGCCAGGCGGAAAGCGCTCATGCCGTACATAACGCCGAAGTTAATAATTTTGGCAACGCGCCGCTGCGGCGGCGTAACTTCCCGCGCGTCGACAGCGAAAATAAGGGAAGCCGTCGCCCGGTGAACATCCGTACCTTCAATGAAAGCCGCGCACAGCCGCGGATCGCCGGATAAATGCGCCAGGATGGCAAGCTCAATCTGCGAATAATCGGCGGAAAGAAAGACTTTTCCTTTTGCCGGAATGAAAGCGGTCCTGATGCGCCTGCCTTCGGCCTCCTTGATAGGAATGTTCTGCAAATTCGGATCCTTACTGGACAACCTGCCGGTCGCGGTTCCGGTCTGGTGAAAGTTCGTATGAATCCTGCCGGTTTTTTTATTAATCAGCTTCGGCAGGGAGTCAACGTAGGTGGATTTAAGTTTCGCGAAACTCCTGTGCCGGAGAATCTTTTCCGGTACAGGATCCTCGGCGGCAAGCTCCTCCAGCACCGAGGTATCGGTGGAATATCCTGTTTTCGTTTTCTTCGTGGGCTTGAGTTTTCTATCAACAAAAAGAATTTCCTGGAGCTGTTTCGTGGAATTGATGTTGAACTGCCTGCCGACAAGCTGGTAAATCTCCTCCTCGATTGCCGCGAGGTCCTTTTCAAGCTCCTGCCCATAGGTTTCAAGAACAGCCGGATCAAGGCGTATCCCTTCCAACTCCATCTCCGCCAGGACACGTACCAAAGGCATCTCCAGTTCAAAAAACAGCTTTTCCAGCCCGCGTTTTTTCAGCATATCCGCGAACAGCTCGTACAGCCGGAACGTAACATCCGCGTCCTCCGCCGCGTAGCGGGTCGCCGTTTCGATGGTAACAACATCAAAAGTCTCTCCCTTTGGTACAACATCGGCGTAATGAATCGTCTGGTAGCCGAGGTATACTTCGGCAAGCCTGTCCATGTTGTAGCTTCCCGCGTCGGCATTGAGTATCCACGCCGCGATCATCGTATCAAAACCCGGCGCAAAACTGATTCCAAGACAGCGAAGGATTTTGTAATCGAACTTTATGTTTTGCCCCACAATAAAGCTCTGTGGATTCTCCAGCAGTTTTTTCAGGCGCGGCAGCGTATCCTTCAAACCCAGACCCCCGCCGAATGGAGCCTTCACCGGCACATAACAGGCCCTCCCGCTTTCCACACTCAGGGAAAACCCCACAAGCTGCGCGTACAAAGGATCGATATCCGTTGTCTCCGTATCAAAAGCGAATACTTTTGCCGCGAGCGCCTTCTCTATCCACGCGTCAAGCTCCTCAAGAGTGTTTACCGTTTCGTAAACGCCCGCCTTCGCGGCAGGGGCAACTTTCGGAGCAAGTCCAGTGGAAAGCCCTGTGGAAAGTCCCGTGGAAAATTCCGTAGAAACTCCCGCCGAAAGCCCCGCGGAAACTTCCTGAGAAGGCGCCGAAGGTTCCGCGGATTCCTCCGTGGGTTCCGCAGGTTCCATAGAACGCCCCGCGGGAACTTCCAGGGAAAGCTCCGCCGGAACTTCCCCGCGCGCCTCCCCGGACCGCGCCCCGGATCGCGGGCCCGTCCGTTCCCCCTTTTTTTTCTTCGCCCCAAAGCCCTGGATTTTTTTCGCCTCCACCGCCAGATTCCGCATCCCCTCGCGCAAAAAAACCGGCTCCGCCGCCGCCGCGTCAAAAGCTTCCAGCCCCGGAAGCTCATCATCCAAAGCCACATCGGTCTTCAAAGTAACAAGCTCTTTACTCAAACGCACCGATTCGCGCGCCTCCTCCAGCTTCTTCCGCCAGGACTCGCTCTTTACCTCGTCAAGCCGCTCATACAAAGACTCCACGCTCCCAAACTGAGCAAGCAGCGCCGCCGCGGTCTTCTCCCCAATACCCTTCGCCCCCGGAACATTATCCGAAGCGTCCCCCACCAGCGAAAGATAATCGATAATCTGCTCAGGATAAACGCCCCACCCCGAAAAAACCTCCTCCCTGCCCGTCTCAACAAAAGCGCCCTTCTCAGGCCGCAGCACCTTCACCAGCCCCCCAACCATTTGCAAAAGGTCCTTATCCCCCGAAATGATATAGCACGGCCTCCCCTCCTCCCCGCAGCGCCTCGCGAAACTCGCCATAATATCGTCCGCCTCCACACCATTCACACGAATCGAGCGAATCCCCAACGCCGCCGCAATCTCCTCAATAACCGGAATCTGCTCCCTCAAATCCTCCGGCGTCTTCTGCCGCGTCATCTTATACGCCCCATACATCTCGTGGCGGAACGTCGGCGTCTTCGAATCAAGCACAATCGCGAAATATTCCGGCCTCTTCTCCACAAAAAAAGCAAACAGCGACCGGAAAAACCCAAACATCGCCGACGTATTCTTCCCCTGGGCATTCCGCAGGGGATTACGAATAAAAGCGAAATACGAACGGTAAATCAGACTATACCCATCCAGCACATACAGAGGAACTTTCATGCCCCCACTATATACCAGTTTCGC
>JAISAF010000331.1 GCA_031266855.1 Spirochaetales bacterium | reverse complement strand
CGTGGGTTGCTGGCTCGCGCGGGGCCTTATGGCGCCGCGCGGGGCGGTAAAATTGTGTATACACAATTTTTCCGCTGCCGCTGGTGCGCGCGCCAGGGATTGGAGCGGAAAGCCCACAGGAAGCGCATGGGCGCTTCCGAGGACTTGGAGCGGAAAGCCCGGTTTTTTGCCCGTGGATTCCACGGGCAAAAAAGGCGCCCATATTACGTTACGCGCAAGCGTTAGGCGTTAGATCAGGTTTTCCATAATGAAGGCGCGGCGCTCCGGGGTGTTTTTGCCCATGTAAAAATCGAGGGTTTCGGGGACGGATTTGATGGACTTGACGTTGACATCCAGGAGGCGCATGTCCTTGCCGATAAACTGGCCGAACTCCGCCGGGCTTATTTCGCCGAGGCCCTTGAAGCGCGTTACTTCGTTTCCGGGAATCTGCGCCATTGCTTCGTCGCGTTCCTTGAGCGAATAACAGTAGCAGGTTTGTTTTTTGTTGCGTACGCGGAACAGGGGGGTTTCCAGAATAAAGACGCGGCCGCTGACAACGAGTTCCTCGAAATAGGAGAGGAAAAACGTCAGGAGAAGATTGCGGATGTGAAAGCCGTCATAGTCGGCGTCGGTGGCGATGACGATGCGTCCGTAGCGCAGGTTTTCCGTGTCGTTTTCGATGCCCAGGGCTTCCATAAGATTATAGAGTTCTTCGTTCTGGTAGATTGCGGGCCGTTTTTTTCCGTACATATTCTGCGGTTTGCCTCGCAGCGAGAAAACCGCCTGGGTGTATACGTCGCGCGAGGAGACCATGGAGCCGGAGGCGCTTTGTCCTTCGGTTAGAAAAATCGTGGAAAGTTCGCCTTTTTCACCGTCCGCGTCCAGATGGTATTTACAGTCCTTTAAATTCGGATTGTTAATCGAAACCTTTTTCGCGGCTTCCTTGGCTTTCTTCTGCACTTCGGAAAGTTCCTTGCGGAGTTTCTCGTTGTTGATGATTTTTTCCTCAAGGGCTTTCGCGAGTTTCTTGTTGACCTGAAGCTGGGTAATAAGGGCGGACTTTACCTCGGTCACAATCCAGCCGCGGATTTCGGCGTTGCCAAGTTTATTTTTGGTCTGGCTTTCAAAGATCGGGTTTTTCAATTTGACCGCGACGCAGCCGGTAAAACCTTCGCGCACATCGCTGCCGGAGTAATTTTTATTGTAAAACTCGTTGACGCCTTTGAGGATGCCTTCGCGGAAAGCCGAAAGATGCGTGCCGCCGTCCGAGGTATACTGACCGTTGACAAAGGAAAAATATGTTTCGCCGTAGTTGCTGGTATGAGTAAAGGAAAACTCGATTTGGTTTCCCGCGTAGTACACAATATCGTAAAATGTCGAAGACCCCACTTCGGAGGCAAGCAGGTCCAGAAGCCCCCCCGAACTGTGGTATTTCTGTTTATTGTATATAAGCGTCAGGCCCCGGTTCAGGTAGGCGTAATTCCACATACGCTTTTCGATGAACTCGCTATTAAACGTGTACTCGTTAAAAATCTCCGTATCGGGAACAAACTCCACCAGGGTTCCGTCCGGCTCCTTTGAACCCTTTCCCGTCCTCTGGCTTTTAAGCACCCCGCGGGAAAAAACCGCCTCCGCCCAGGCCCCGCCGCGGAACGCCACGACCCGGAACTCCTGCGACAGGGCGTTGACCGCCTTTGTGCCGACACCGTTCAAACCCACGCTGAACTGAAACACATCGTCATTGTACTTGGCCCCCGTATTAATAACCGACACGCACTCCACGATCTTGCCCAGCGGAATCCCGCGCCCATAGTCGCGCGCACTGACCCTGCTGCCCTTAATAGCCACACTGATCTGTTTCCCGTGCCCCATGATGAACTCGTCCACACTGTTATCCACCACTTCCTTCAAAAGAATGTACACCCCGTCATCGTAATTACTGCCGTCCCCCAGCCGCCCGATATACATACCCGTGCGCAGACGGATATGTTCCAGGGAACTCAAAGTCTTTATCTTACTCTCGTCATAAGAAACCGCCGCTTTCGCTTTCGCAGCCATTATTCCTCCCGCAATTCCTGTCAATAAAAATTATATAAACCAACAAATAAAAAGATATCATATATCACAAAAAAATTCAAAGGGCATTATGGCGCCTTTTTTTGTCCGAGGACGGACAAAAAAACCGGGCTTTCCGCTCCAAGTCCTCGGATTTGCTTATGCAAATCCTGTGGGCTTTCCGCTCCAATCCCTGGCGCAGCAGCAACGCAAAAGCAGCACACGAAGAAAAAAATTCACCGCGAAGTCGAAGACTGGCAAGGTCGAGGAAGCAAAAAAAGTTGAGGATAAAAAGTTATTCGACTTTTTCGACTTTGCGGTTAAAATTTCTTCACTGTCCTAATTTAAAAATCTTGACAATGTACCATAAATATGGTACATTGTCTTATGCATAAAAAATATGAATAAATACATTTCGAGGGGAGGTAAATAATGATAAAAACAACATTTGATAAATTTATCACCAGGAATCCCAAAGAAAGGGAAATCTTTGAAAAGGAGTATAATGATTTTTTAATATCGGAATTTGTCTTACAAAAGATGGAAGAAGAAAATATTTCCATAAGAACCCTGGCTAAAAAGGCTGGCGTATCACCAACGGTAATACAAAAAATGAGGAGTAAAAATTCTGAAAAAATAACATACAGGACATTTTCAAATGTATTAAACACGCTGGGGTATAAGATCAGTATAGAAAAGATGTGATTCAGGAAGTATTATTAATGCTGTTCGGGAATCTCCCGGTTCTCTATCAAGTCTTCTGGAATTTGCCGCGCGCGGCGGCAGATACTGTCATTTATTCACAAAAAAGAACTTGACAAAATAAATATTCCGAAGGAATAAAGGTCAAATATAAAACCCGCGCGGCGATACCATGACGCTACACGCCCGCGTACAACTATGGCCAGCCGCCGCTTCCCACGGCTCATACCACCCTTTGCACCGGCATTTCTTCGACTTTTTCGACTTCGCGGTAAAAATTCTGATTTTATACCGCGCCCGCACTGTACAGCCTCCCGAAAGCGGTTGACAGGACGGAAAGATACGATATAATAGACTCACCCGGGGGGTATGAATGAAAAAGCATTTGAATACAATTATCGTATGTTTATCCGTAATAATATGCGTAAGCATTTTTTCCGCAAGTATTATCGCCTTAAAAACAGCGCAGAATGATTATATTCTTGTA
>JAISAF010000251.1 GCA_031266855.1 Spirochaetales bacterium | reverse complement strand
TAAAAAAGACATGGTAAAATTTGTATATTTTCCGGATTCTAGTCGCGCAATGGCCGGCTGTGATGTTCCTGCCCTTTGGGCCAGTTCTTTTTGTGTCATATTCTTCTCAAGCCGTAATTTTATAAGCTCTTCAGCCAGCATAAATTCCTTTTCAAGACTTTCGTATTCTTTCCGGAATTCCTTCGTCTTTAATTTTTCCTCAAGCAAGGATTCAAATTTATATTCACGAATTTTATTTGCCGCCATTATTTTCCTCCTCCAGTTTGTTTTGCTGCTCCTTTTCATCCACATATTCTTTTCGTATTTTTAAGGCCCGTTCAATTTCGTTTGGATCTGTTTTGTCCCGCTTCTTTACAAAGCCGGAGAGTATTATATAGATCCCTTCATTGTAATAAAAATAGAATAATCTACAGATGTTTGTAGCTACTTGTACCCTTAGCTCGTATAAATCGTCCGTCCCGGCAATTTTCCTTGAATGGGGTAAAGTTAAGGATGGACCAAATTCACTAAGCATTTTTATGGTTCTATATGATTTTACCATCATTTTTGGCTCCAATTTATCGGGAAATTCCTTTGCATCTTCCAGAATGACTATATCATAAGTCATATAATACAATATATACCAATTTTGGTATACTGACAATCCTCTTTTTTTATTCCAGCAAGCGGGTTTAATACGCCGCCAGGCTATGGCGCATAATTGCTGAACAGCAATTATGCGCCATAGCCTGGCGGCCCGCGATTTTGCCCTGCCCAGGTAAACGCACGCGCAAGCGTGTTTTTGGTAACAAGGCTTCCTGGGGCTGGTCGAAAAATTGCATACGCAATTTTTCTGCTCGCCCATGCATCCTGGCAAGAGGTCCTAAAAAACTTCCTGGCGTATAACAGGTTAAGGGCCGGGCAAAATCGCGGGGGTAGCGGTGCGGATTTTTGCCTGGAAAAAATCCGCACGGGGTGATGGCCCGCAAAATCGCGTAGCGATTTTGCGGGTGTTAGCCGCTGGGCCGCGCCAGGGATTGGAGCGGAAAGCCCACAGGAAGCGCATTGGCGCTTCCGAGGACTTGGAGCGGAAAGCCCGGCCCCGGCGCGAAGCGCCGGGGAGGCGCCCTGGGCTTTCTTGACATCCTTGAAGGCTTTTCCTACATTTTAATAATGGGAAAGGCTAAAGGTATAACAGCAAGTATTTCGCGGACGGTGGGGACGCTTTTTCTGGTGCAGGTCGCTTTTACGGCTGCTTTGTGCCTGGTTTACCGGATACGGCCTTCGCGGCTGGGAATTGTTTCGTATATTCTGGGGCTGGCGTTTATTCATATTGGTTTGTGGATTTTTCTTTTAATTATGCATGACCATTTTGTTTTGATTCATACGGGCGAAAAACTGCCGCGCATCAACGCGGCGAATAAGCTGACGATGCTGCGGATATGCTGTATTCCTACGGTTGTGCTTGTTCTTATTCTGTCGAGTATTTATCCTTTGCTGCCTGTGCTGATTCCGCTGATTGTGCTGATATTCCTGACCGACCTTCTGGACGGGCTTGTGGCCAGGGGGCGGCGGGAGGTAACGAAAATCGGTAAATACCTTGACAGCATCAGCGATTACGCGATTCTGATTGTCATGTCCGTGGTAATGGCCTGGTATAAAATTCTCCCTGACTGGTTTGTTATCCTGGTTTTGTTCCGGCTTGTGTTTCAGTGGATCGGCATGGGGGCGCTCCTGGCCTATCAGGGCTATGTGCACGCGATGGCGACTCTTCTGGCAAAGGCGGCGATTTTCGCGACGATGTTTCTGTATGGTTTCGAGGTTCTGGTACTGGCGGGAAAGTTTCATTTTCTGCGTCCCTGTGTTAATATTCTGGAATACCTGTGCGCGGGGATTCTGTGTCTTTCCCTGATTGAGAAAATCCTGTATCTGAAAAAAAGTTTTGTTGAGGCCAGGGACGCGCGGCATGTGAAGAACGTATAACAGACTGATCACACGAAAAGTAACCAGAAAGAAATTTAACCGCTAAGTCGAAGATTTGATGAAGCAAGTCTGTTATTCTTTTTACTTCTTCGGCTTCGTGGTGAATTCTTTCTTCAAAACATGGTAACAGTATGCCACATGGTAACAGTATGCCGCCCTTACTGGATCGCGTGCCTTTTGAGTATGGGGCGCATGTCCTTCATTTCGCCGTGGCGGAAATAGGAATAGAGGACTTTGTAACCGCAGGCGATTTTTTTGCGGAGAATATCGCGGATTTTGGCATCCATTTCGGCGGCGCTTTCAAATACATACACTTTTTCGCGGGAAACCGAAAGATTTCTGCCCCAGGCCGCGGTGAAGCCGTGGACAGGGAAAAGCTGGCCCTGCCGGTCATGGAGGGTATAGTAGTGCGCGGCGCCCGCGGAATCTGTACGGTACAGGGTTATCATCATCGTTCTTATATTGTCGGCAGGAAGCGCAAAAACACGGAATCTCAAGGTCCGCCGCTGACAAGGAGGCTCCGGCCACGGGGCTTAAAGAGGATTTCATAAGAGGCGAAGAGGCTTAAAGGCGGCAGAGGAGTTTCAATAGTTTCGGCGCGCACGCCGGGAAAATTAAAAAGGATTTTTTCCCAGCCAGAAGACGCGGGCAAAGGCCCGGTCTGATCCTGGCCGGAGGACGCGGGCGCCGGTATTCTGTAGAGAGGGATGGCGCCAAATATCAGGTAGACCGCCGGTATACGCAACAGGGTAATTTTTACGCTGGGGCCGTTTCCCGGCTGGAGCGATGCGCGGATGATCGTTTCCCGCCCCTCTTCGGGAGTAAAGGACAGGACGGCTGCGTCCTCTTCGAGACTCAGGACAAGGACTTTCGCCACGGACACGGTTTTGCCAGCGGATTTCCACCCGGAAAAAGCCCGCGCCGCGAAAACACAGGCGGCTATGGATATAATAAGCAGCGGTATCCCAGCGTTTTTTTTAAATCTCAAACCAAAGCCGCACAATAGGACGCCGGTAAGCAGCGCAAGGAAAAAACCAGGCGGCAGGCCATCGGGGGACGACACGAAAAGCGCCACACTCAGGCAGACTATCGCCCCGCTCAGGGCAAGGTATATCTTCGTAGGCCGCTGTCCCCGGAACTTCGCCGGGTCTTTACACCTGTCGGGCCGGACGCTCAAAGTGGCAGCCACAGCGCCCAAAAAAAGCCCGGCGCAAAAAAGCCAGAAAACCGGATGAAGAAAAAGAATACAATTCATAATCTTACTGTATTTATCGGTACGATTGCGGATAAACCATGAGAAGTTCAGGAGCTTCGCGCACATGAAGGGCGCATTTTCCTGCCCGCGTCGCGGGCAGGAAAACCGGGCTTTCCGCTTCAAGTCCTCGGAAAGCGCCTTCGGCGCTTTCCTGCGGGCTTTCCGCTTCAATCCCTTGCGCGGCCTGAGAACCATGCCACGGAATTGCCACAGGCAATTCCGTGGGCGCATAATTGCTGCTTTAGCAATTATGCGCGTAAAACCAGGCGGTCGCTTATCGGCTCTCCGACCTTTGTACACAGCACAAACTTTTTTGAGCCTCTCACCCGTGTTGCTGGTAAAATCACACGCTGTCCGCGTGCATGCGTTTGGGCGTGATAAGTATGGATTGTAGTGGGCGCTATCGCGCGCCCGGAATCCCTTGCGCGCGCATCAGCGGCTAACCAGGCCGATTACACTAAAAATAACCAGAAAGAAATCTAACCGCCAAGTCGAAAAAGTCGAAGAAATTTTTGCGTTTTAGTTTTTTTCTTACCTTCCTTCTTTCTTTTGCTTCTTCGCCCTTGCCCGTCTTCGGCCTTGCCCGTCTTCGGCCTTGCCAGTCTTCGGCCTTGCCAGTCTTCGACTTCGCGGTAAATTTTTTCCTTCAAAGCCTGTTACTTTAGAAGAATTATGATACTATTATTGAAACAGGGCCAAAACCGTCTGGATCCGGGCCGGACACGGCACAACGCACTGTGACTAAAATTTGTTGCAAATTTATAAAAAACCTGACAAATTATAGGATAAAAGATAAATACAGACTATTTAAGGAAGGACTAAAAATAAATGATTAGACCTATAACACTTGCCGATACCGCGGCTGTTACAGACATTTATAATTATTATATTGTAAATACAACAGCTAGTTTTGAAGAACTTCCTATAACACCATTGGAAATGGAAAACCGGATACGGAACATAACATCAAAATTCCCGTGGCTGATACTTGAAGAAAACGGCACAATCGCGGGGTATGCCTATCTTTCTACATGGAAGGAACGGGTTTCCTATAGGTACACCGCTGAAGTTTCAATTTATTTGAAATTTGGAAACGAAAGCCGTGGTATGGGCAGTATGCTTATGAAACACCTCCTTAAAAAAAATGGAAAAAGCAATATTCATATTTTAACCGCATGTATAGCTCTTCCAAATTTACGGAGTGTTGGTTTACACGAAAAATTTGGTTTCAAAAAAGTTGGCCATTTTCACGAAGTTGGATTTAAAATGAACCAATGGATTGATGTTGGGGCCTGGGAACTGCTGCTGAACAGGTGCAGTTAATACAAATGCTTAAACACAATGTTTACTGGGAAAAGTATATATACAAAGTAATAGAATACGCGCCTCCTTGCGTATAACGGCAAACGCACGCGGGAACGTGTTTTTAATAACAGGCTTCCTGGGGCTGGTCGAAAAATTGCATACGCAATTTTTCTGCTCGTCCATGCATCCTGGCAAGAGGCCCGAAAATGCCCTTGCCGTATATACAGGTTACGGGCCGCAAAAATCGCGTGCTCTGTCACTAGGCGCGGAGCGCAGCGGAGTGCGCGTATTTATCACCAACCGGCTGCCGCCACCACACTTATAGCTCGCGGTTACGCGTGCGGCTTTAGTACCAGGCCGCGGAATTGCCGTGAGGCAATTCCGCGGCAGCGCATAATTGCCTTCGGCAATTATGCGCTGCCGCTGGGCGGCGCAAGGGATTCCGGGGGCGCGATAGCGCCCACTACAATCCATACCTATCGGAAAGCGACCGTCTTCGGGCGCATTGGAGCGGAAAGCCCGCAGGATTTGCATTGGCAAATCCGAGGACTTGCAGCGGAAAGCCCGGTTTTTTTGCCCGCGTGTGCGGGCAAAAAAATGCGCCCGAAGACGGTCGCTTATCGGCTCTTCGACCGTTGTACACGACATAGACTTTTTTGAGCCTCTCGCCCGTGTTGCTGGTAAAATCACACGCTTTCGCGTGCGTTTGTTTGGGCGTGATAGGTATAGGATTGTAGTGGGCGCTCACCGCGCCCTGTGGAATGCGCCCAAAAACGGCTTTACTGGTACTGGTAGGAGCTGCCGCCGATGAACTCGCGCAGGAGGGATTCGGGGGGGACGATGCTTTCGTCGTTCCAGTCGGGGATTTGGGAGAAGAGGTTTTGTATTCTTTCGGCGCGGGCAAGGGCGTCGCCGCGGTCAGGGCTGCTGGAAAGTTCTTCGATGAAGCCGGGGAAATACGGGGCAAGCCGTGCTTTGAGGAAGAGCAGTTCGTAGGGCATGAAGCTGTTGACGATGGCGCTGGCAAAGCGCAGGCGCGGAACGATGTAGCGCAGCTCCGAGCGGCGTACTAGATACCAGTGGAGGAGGGTTTGGCGGGGGCTGGCGCCGCGGAACTGCATGTCGCGTACCATGCGGCGCATCATGCGCACGTCGGTCCAGCGGATAAAGGCGCCGGCGGAGTCTTTCATTTGGGCGAGGGTTTCAATGTAGATTTTGTATTTCGCCTCGGCGGGGACTGATTCGCTGAGGGGTTCGTAGAGGCCGTGAAGGCTGTCCACGAGGATGATGTCGCCGGGGGCAAGCCGCAGGGTTTCGCAGAAGCCGTCGCGGTGTCCTGTTTTGAAGTTATAGCGCGGGATGTCTACGGTATTTCCGGCGATGAGTTTTCGCAGATGATCGTTTAAGAGGGCAAGGTCCAGGGCCTGGGGCATTTCAAAGTCGTAGTCGCCGAATGGGTCTTTGGGGTGCGTATCCCGGTCGAAGAAATAATTGTCGGCGTTAATGGGAACAAGGCGTTTGCCGCGTTCCTTGAGCGCCTGGGCGATTTTGATGGTGGTTGTGGTTTTTCCTGATGAGGAGGGTCCGGCGATGATGAGAAGGCGCAGCGAGTCAAGATTTTCCGGCAGGTTTTCTATGAGCGCCTGGATTTCGCGGGCGTAGAAATTTTCGCAGGTCGCCGCAAGCTCCGGTAAACGGTTTTCCTGTACGGCCTGCGCGAGCTGGGACAGGCTGTAACAGCGTTTGTCCAGCGCCCAGGAGAGGGCTTCCCAGAGCTTGCGGTAGGGTACGTTTTCCGATGAATAGGTAAGGCTTTCCTTTTTACTGCGTTTGAGGCTGTGTTCGTATCGGTACAGAATATAGGCTTTGGCGGTTTTCGCGTGTCCGCCCTCGATGAGCATTTTTTCGACTGTGTCCTGCACCTCCTCGACACTGGGGGGAGGGGGGCACAGGTTTTCCGCCACGGCCTGTTCGCGGCGGCGTTCAAGCTCCGCCACAACGCTCTCCGCGACGCGCGCGGCAAGTTCCTGGTCGCGGCCGCCTACGGCAACGGCGGCTCGCACTATGGCAAAGGTGATTTTCCGCGGGTCAAAAGGAACAAGCCTGCCGTCGCGTTTGACAATTGTTTCGATCATACGCCTGTCATACCTCCATACCACTTCTAAACTTTACCCACAGAATTTTTTAACCGCGAAGTCAAAAAAGTATAAGAGTCTGTTCAAAAACCCGTTTGCAATTCGGAATTTGGGCGCCTTTGCGGCGTAAAACGCCGCAAACCGGGCTTTCCGCTCCAAGTCCTCGGAAGCGCCAATGCGCTTCCTGTGGGCTTTCCGCTGCAATCCCTTGCGCACGCACCAGCGAGCGAATTTGCAGAATGCAAATTCGCGACCAGCCCCTCGCGCGTGGCAGCTCAGAACCAGTTCCCTGAATTGCCGTAGCAATTCAGGGGCAGCTAATTGCCTTTGGCAATTAGCTGCGCGCAACCGGGCGGTCGCAATTTTGTCGGAACAAAATTGCGTGGCCTGCCACCAGGCACAGCGCGTTACGCGCTGTGCACGTCTTTATCACCAACCGGCTGCCGCCCTTTCCTTCCTTCTTTTGCTTCCTCGCCCTTGCCCATCTTCGCCCTTGCCCCTCCTCGACATTACCCGTCCTCGACCTTGCCAGTCTTCGACTTAGCGGTAAATTTTTCTTCGTGGTATAGTATAATCATCTCCAGAATTGCGGGCCGGATTCAGACATCCATACCCCTGTTTTATTCCGTCATAAACCGCTTCCCGATATCGGGCCGGTACCATGCGCCTTTGAAACTGATGTTTTTCACGCCCGCGTAGACGCGTTCGGCGGCTTCATAGATATCTTTCCCCAGGGC
>JAISAF010000234.1 GCA_031266855.1 Spirochaetales bacterium | reverse complement strand
TGAAAAACTTCAAGGGCAAGGGCGCTGTTGTTCCCGAAAAAGCATAAGACTTTTCGGAAAAGTTTTTAGGGTTTAGCGTTTTTGAAGCCCGCACCCGCCTTCGGGCCGCGTGCGGGCTTTTTTATGGGCGTGGGTGAGCGCGGGGTCTATGTTGAAGAGAATTCTTTCTATTCCGAAAAAACTTGTCCACTACATTACGGCGATAAACCGCATCAAGGCTACGGACATGCTGATATTCGAGGTAAACGAGATGGAAAATCTGTTTACCATTATGCTGTTTGGAAGTTTGATGGGGCTGCCCGCGCCTCCGGCGGCGATGGCTATTGAGCTTTTGCCCTACATGGAGAACGAACTGCGGCTTATGATTTCCCGCGCGGATTTTTCCAGGGACGCGCTTGCCTCCATTATGGACATACTGCATGTTGATTAAACTTGTTCGGGAGGCGCGGATATGAAAAAAATCGCTTTTTTTCTAGGCAAGGGCGGCGTGGGGAAAACAACCATTTCGGCAACTGTGGCCTGCCAGATGAGCAGGAGCGGCACAAAAATCCTGATTGTGTCCCTGGATCCCGCGCACAATCTGGGCGATGTGTTCCAGACAAAGCTGACAAACGAAAAGCGGCCTCTGGACACGAATCTTGACGGCATGGAAATTGATCTTTCGGCCTGGGTCGCGCGGTATTTGGACGAAAGCCGCAAGGAGATCAAGGCGAATTACGCGTACCACAGCGCGATTAACGTTGACAGCTATATCAATATCCTGAAATACTCGCCGGGTACGGAGGAATACGCGGTTTTGTGGGCCATTGAGCATATCTACCAGGAGTACGCCGCGGCCTGCGACCTGATTATTTTCGATACGCCTCCTACCGCCCTTACCTTAAGGTTTCTGGCCATGCCCTCAATTACCAGTTTGTGGGTGCGGGAACTGTCGGCCATGCGGGAGAAGATTCTGAAAAAGCGACAGACTATTCTGGCTATTAATCCGGACGCGGCTATTGTAAAAAACTTCTCCCCGGCGGGGGCGGACGCTTCGGAGGAAACTCCGGTACAGGGCGCGATGGATAAAAAAGACGACCAGATTTATATAAAACTTTCCGGCATTGGAAAACGGCTGGCGGAGCTGCAACGGCTTTTTTCCCGCGAGAGTTATTTAAGCGTTGTTGTTAATCCCGACACCCTGTCCCTGGCGGAAGCCCTGCGTATCCGCGAGGAACTCGGCAGGCTGGGCGTACACATAAACAGCGTGTGCCTGAACAAGGCTTCTCCTGAAGGGGCGGGCCGGGAAAATGTGGAAAAGAATTTCGGGGACTGTCCTGTTTTTATGTCGCGGCTTCTGGCGGAAGGCGTCCGGGCCGTTTCGGATCTTGGCGTGATTGACGTGGAAGGAGTAAAAAACGATATTAAGGCTGCGCGGTAGCGGCATACTTTTACGGATTTACCGCGAAGCCGGATAAGCCGGAATCAGAATTTGGGCGCATTTTTTGCGGTTTGGGAATTTGCGGCGCAAATTCCCAAACCGCAAAAAACCGGGCTTTCCGCTCCAATCTTTTTTACCGCTTCGCGGTAAAAAAGGATTTCCGCTTCAATCCCATTGCGCAGCCACTATGAAAGATTTACCGCGAAGCCGGATAAGTAGAAGAAGTTACGGTACTAACTTTCATCTCTATATACTTCTTTTGACTTCTTCGACTTAGCGGTTAGATTTTTTTCTGGTTCTATCTACTTTATATGTAGTGTAATCTTATGGGTTGTGGACAGCGTAAGGGATCGAAGCGGAAAGCCCGCAGGAAGCGCATCTGCGCTTCCGAGGACTTGCAGCGGAGAGCCCGACCCCGCCAAAGGCGGGGGTACGCCCATGAGAAATTTTTTACCGGGAAATTGTTTTCCTGAAATTCTTTTGTAGTAACGCGGAGTATAAAGATGAATGACGCTTCTTTTATTGTTCCCCTTATTGTCGTGGCGGTTCTTACGACGCTGACGTATTACCGGGGGAGGAAAAAAAACCGCTGGATTTCGGCGTGGATAAGCCGGGAGGCCGAGGAGGCTTTGAGGCCGGTGGATACGGAGTATGTGAATTTCGGCGGGGTTATTGGGTACAATTTTGTTTATAAGATGCGGGAGCCTTTTCGGGAGGCGAAGGGGACCTTTACGCTGCTGCCGAGGCATTCGCTTTTTTTTATTCCGATTTCGTTTTTGTTTCTTACGCGGCACGACAGGTACTATGTGCATCTTTATACGGGGGCAAGGCTGGCTGGGGAGGGGCATATTATCGGGAAGGGGTATTTTCCGAAGGCGGCGCGTATGATTACGGGGATTGACGGGATGCAGAGGGGGGACGCGTATTGCAATGGCAGGCAATATGTTTTATTATGGAAGGGCAGGGATATGGAGGAGAAGCTGCGGCATTTGCTGTCGGGGCTTGAGAATCCCCAGATGCTTCTGCATTTTTGCTGTTACGCGGAGAATAGGACTTTTTTTCTGTTTGTGAAACCTCTGCGGTTGAAACTTGGGGAGCTTTTGAAATCATACGTGCCTGGGTTACGGCCATTTTTTATGAAAGGAGGAACATTTGATGACTCCGGAAGTTCAGAAAAAAATTGACGCTATTCTTGATCGCGTGAAGGAGCAGAGCAGTCTGCTTCCTGTGAGCCAGCTTGGCCTGGTGCGCAAGGTCAGTTACAGCGAGGCGGATCGGCGTATTCTTATCGAGATGGCTGGTCCGGGCGATAACCGCGCCTGTATCTGCGCGGGGCTGGTTGGGGATATGCTGCGCGGGGGAGTGGAGCGGGAATTGCGGGAGGAGTTCGGCAAGGAGTTTGCCGGTTACAGCGTGGAGTTTGCGGACTAGTAATTCCTAAAATTTTTACCGCGAAGTCGAATAAACGGGGTCAGTTTTCTGCCCCAGACTTTGCAACAACCGGCAGCTGTTCTTTTCCGAACACCTGCATTATACCGGACAACCGCATGGTGTTTTATCATAGCTTCGAATAAGTCGAAAGAAAGAGAGATAGGATATTTCATTTCCTATGCTTAGGGGTAGGGTCAGGAAATGTCCTCTGTGTACCGATATTATACTATAATAAACGCAATGTTATTATTTGATAGGTGTGGTAGCTGATACTATTGCACAGCGATACCGCGCTGTTGGAACGGGGTGTGGAACATGAGACGGGGAGCAGGAATTTTTCTTTTTATCGCGTTGTCTCTGGCGGCGGCCTGTAATATATGGAATGGCCCGCAGGATACCGACGAGCTTCCGCCCGCGGCGGCTCCGACGGGTTTAAAACTTATATCCGTGAGCGGCAAGACCGCGCTTTCCTGGGATGACGTGGCGGGCGCCACGCGATACTCCATATACCGCAGCGAAAACGACGGGCCGTATACGAGGGTTGCCAGTTTTACGCCGCCGCCGGCTTCATGGACGATTCCTGATACGGGCGGCGCGGAAGATTACAGGTACCGGGTTTCCGTTACCACGGCTTCCGGCTCGGAGAGTTCTTTGTCCCAGGCTCTTTCGCTGAAAACCTGGCAGCCCGCGGCGCGTATTTTGGTTGAAAGCTCGAATGCGTATATCACCTGGAACAGTGTGGCGAATGCCGCGGACTACCGGGTGTATCAGTACAGCGGCAGCGATCCGGACAATGGTACTTTCGACCCACTGCCAGGTACCATTTCTTCAGACTCTTCGGGAACCGTGTTCCGCTACGATACCCCGGTGACATTGTCGCCCACTTATTATTACAAAGTCGTTACGATTAATTTCGACGGGAATGAGGGCACATCTTCGGCTTATATATGCACGGTTCCCCGCAACGGGAAGGTTTTATTTTCCAGCACGAAAAAAAGTCTGACGCTTTCCTGGGATATGGTTCCCGGGGCGAGGGCGTACAATTTATACCGGGATACGAATCACAATCCCTATCCCTCGTCGCTGATTGTGGCAGACATAGTACTAAACGAATATGAAGATAAGGATACGTCGCTGACTCCTGGCACACCATATTATTACCAAGTTGCCGCTGTATTCCCCGATGGGGTTGGCAGCCATGAATCCCCTGAATCGCCGGAATTTTCCGGTTTTACGCTTCCTGCCTCGCCCGCGGTAAGCGCCGCTTTTAATCTTTCAGAAAAGCAAGTAACACTTAGCTGGACACCTGTTCCTCTTCCGTCTCCGTTATCAGCGGAAATAAGTTATAACATTTACTATTCAAAAAATGGAACGGGGCAGTATACGCTGATAAACCAGCAGCCTTATCAGTCTTCTATATCTTATACACACACTGCTGTAGATCCGGAAATAAGGCATTTTTATAAGGTTTTTACGGTGCATAATGAAGGCGAAATTGATTCAGGGACACTTATTTCATCGCCTCCTTCGCCCACAGGTATATCGGCGACGCCCGTTTCAGGCAGTAACATAGGACTTAGCTGGGGACCTGTACCCGGCGCCACGTTGTATAAGATTTATCATTCCACAGATGGTACCGCCTATGCCCTGGAGGATGAAGATACAGCGCCGACATATTCACACGCTGAAACCCCGGCGATGACACACTACTACAGGATTTCCACCGTTATTGGCACTTTTGAGGGGCCCCGGTCACAGCCTGTTTCAACGCCCAACGCGCCCGCAGGTATCAAGGCGACGCCCTATTCAGACACTATAGAGCTTAACTGGGCGTCTGAACCCGGCGCCGCGTCGTATAATATTTACTCCTCCCCGAATGGTGTGACCTATACGCTACTTGGGTCGCCGACGCCTCCGACGGCGTTATCGTATCCAGATCCTGGTTTGAATCCGGCGGAACCGCACTACTATAAAATTTCCACCGTTATTGCCGGTTTTGAGGGGGCACAGTCGCAGAGGGTTTTAGTGCCCAGAGCGCCCGCGAGTGCGAGTATAATGGCGACGCCTGTTTCAAGCAGCAGTATAGCGCTTAACTGGTCACTGGTATCCGATGCCACGTCGTATAAGATTTACCACAGCATAGATGGTACCACCTATACGTTGCTTGGGTCGTCCACATCGCCAGCGTATACACATACTGGTTTAAGCACCGCGACGACACACCACTACAAAATTTCCAGTGTTATTTCCATCGTTAGTAACGATGAGGTTGTAAGCTCTACTGAGGGTTTGCAGTCGCCATCGGTTTCAGCGGTGACGCTGCCATAAAACAAAAAGCGCGAAACGCTTCGCGTTTCGCGCTGTAGCCTGAAACCAGGCCAGGGAATTGCCAATGGCAATTCCCTGCCTAATACCAGTAGCCGGAAAATTTTTATATCTTTCCCCTACTGATTTTCGTAGCTCTGTATTTCCTTATATTTATAGACAAGCTCTATTCCCGCGGCGCGAAATAATTCCTCGGATTCCTCCGCGGCATGGTAGCGGCGTTCGGCCACAACCCTGCGGATACCGCAGTTGATAATAAGCATAGCACAGGTACGGCAGGGCGTCATGCGGCAGTAGAGTGT
>JAISAF010000316.1 GCA_031266855.1 Spirochaetales bacterium | reverse complement strand
ACCTTTTCCGCCATTTCGCTAAAAGCCGGGGCGGTGTTAGCCAAAATTTCGGCAAAAACAAAGGACACATAGTACTGAAACTGCAGGTACACGGTTTCGGCGCGCTGCAACCGTTCCATATCGGCGGCATCCTTAAAAACGATTACCGGCGTTTCCGGGCCGGGCTTTTCCTCGAAAAAATATTCGGCGCCGGGCTCCCCGTCGCTTTGCAGGGTCTTAAAGCCCCATTCCCCCAGCGCCGTCTTTATGGCCGAATTGATGGGCATTTCCGGCGCGGCAATGATAAAACCCGGGTCCAGATAAACGGGTCTGGAAAAATAGGTTTCGGGCGCAATGCCGTCAACCGGATAATCCTTCATATTTGGGTAGTATACTACAGGGATCGTTTTTTGTTTAGTCCTTTGCCGGGGAAGGGGCGCATCCCCGCCTGTGGTAGGGGCTTGGGTTTGACCGAATAAGGGATTCAGGCTATATTATCATCAGAGGGGCAGAATCCCCTGTTTATGTGGCGCTGAACCGGAGGATACTATGCTTGAAACCGAATGGGAATTCTATGAGAACAACCGGGATGAACTGGTGGAAAACTATTGCGGCAAATATGTCGTTATATCGGGGAATACAGTCATTTCTTCCTATGATGATCAAAAAACTGCTTATCGTGAGGCCACAAAAACGCTTCCCCTTGGTTCCTTTATGATCCACCATATAACGGAGGAAGAGGAGATCGTCCAGCTCTCCCCGTTTGCAAATGCCTAAAATGCGGCATTTTGCCTTCGTTTGAAAATAAGACAGACCATTATGAAAAGGCGCTCGCCGTAAATAAAAGAAATAAGGCATAAACAAGGATCCGGAGCTGATGATGCCGTATCCCCATTTGTCCGCGAAGGACGCGAATGTCCGCGAATATTTCCCCCTCTTTCCTTTTTCCCCTTCATTTGCGTCTATTCGCGGACTCCATTTCCCCGGCGCCGTTTTTATGGCTGCGTTAATGGGCATTTCCGGCGAAACTTGGATAAACGTTGATTTTTTCACCAATATGATATATACTACCAATATATACCAATAGGGAGGAACAAACATGAAGGCGACGGTTGCAAAGGTCTTTATGAATGGTCGTTCACAGGCAATACGGCTTCCCAAGGAATTCAGGGTGGAAGGAACCGAAGTCTATATCAAAAAAGACAGGGAACGTCTTATCATAACGCCAAAAACCGAAAAAGAAGTTTTCGAGAAGGCTGTTGACGACCTGTTCGGCTGTTGCCCCGATTTTGACACCGGACGGGATAGCGCGCCTAACCGGCCGCGGAAAGTAAATCTATGATATATATGTTTGATACGAACATTATAAGTTACCTTATCAAAGGTTCATCCGCGGCGCTTCAAGACAGGGTTTTGGAGCATGATCCCGGAGAATTAGCCGTAAGCGCTCTGGTATGCGCTGAATTGCTCTACGGGGTTAAAAAAAGGGGAGACCGGGTCATCGAAAAAAAGGTTCATGTCTTTCTGGACCGGATACAGAAGATAGACTTTGATTTACGGGCAGCGGCGGCGTATGCCGGCATAAGAACGGAATTGGAAAAAACGGGGATGCCCCTTGATAATATGGATATGCTTATAGCAGCATCGGCTCTGGCCACGGGAGCGGCGCTGGTTACCCACAACGTAAAACATTTTTCCCGGATAAAAGGATTGAAGGTCGAAGACTGGAGCTAAGATCCCCCGGCGGAAGCAGAGATGCCGGTCCGCATCGCCTAAAATCATTTCAAAGCAGCGCTGTTAGGCCGATTTACGCCCCGCAGCACCGTTTGTATTTTTTGCCGCTGCCGCAGGGACAGGGATCGTTGCGGCCCACCTTTGGCTCGGCGCGGCGGACTGGCTGTGCCGTCTCGTATTCCGGGTCGTCGTCTACGGGGCCGATTTCGCGCTTTAATCTGTTGAATTTTTTTTCGCGCTGGTACAGCATTTTCTCCGGATTCCGGGAGCGCAGCGCCTCGTTAAAGAAGGCGCCGTGGATAGCGTAGAGTTCGGGAAACTCCGCCTTTAGGCGCCTGAGCTGCGGGTGGAGGGCGCTATCCTCAATGATGGTAAGTTCCATCGCCAGTATTTCAAGCTCATCTTCATCTTCCATGAGACCAAGGCTCAGTAAGGTGAGCAGATCGTGGAAAACCAGGTGAAAGCCCTTTTTCGTCAGGCTCTGAATATCGAAAAAAATCTTTATCTCATGGAGTTGCCGCAAGGACTTTGCGTCGCCTGAGTCCGGCAGCAATTTCGCCAGTTCTTCGATCTCCGGGTACAGATCCCCCAGGCCGGCGGGGTGGACTATGTTCAGTATTTCCCTAAAGGCCTCGCTGCCGTTATCCTGCCCGTTCCGGCCGCCCCCGCGTACGAGCCGGATGATTTCCCGCAAATTGTCCCTGGACATGGGGATATTTTTTGCGTTGGCGGTAATCACCACCTGGGCATGGAGGTCGATTTTTTTCCACTCTTCCTTCTTGTCCGTCCTAACCACTTTGAGCGCCTCAAGGGCAAGGGCGTTTATATAATCGTATATATCCTGTCCGTTTCTCGCCTGTTCGGTGGTGGAGCCTATAAAGAACAACCAGTTTTCAATGGAAGACCGGTCGAGGTTGAGGGCGCGTTGCGCGGTGTCAAAGGCTTTTTGGGTCCAGCCGCGTTCAAAATAAATTCGGCCAAGCTCCCGCAGATACCCGTCGTTGTCAGGATGCCTGCGGGAAAGCTCCTCCCAAACTTCCGCCGCCTTGCCGGTTTTGTCGCTCGCCAAAAGGAACTGCGCGTACTGTTCCCTGACACTGTCCAGTTCGGGATAGCGTTTCAGGATCCTTTGGTAACATTCCGCCGCCTTGCCGTGCTTTCCGGCGCGTTCATACCATTGGGCATCGTGGAGCATGGACGCGGCGTAAGGGGGCAGGCTGCCGACGGCATCGTATTCGGCGCGTTTTTCCGGGTCCGTAAGGGTTTCGTAGGCCGCGCGGATTTCCTTGAATTCCTCGGGGAAACGGTCGGGCTGGTACTTGCGCACCTTGCCGAAATAGGCCCGCTTTATCTCCGCTGTTTCCGCGGTTTCCGCGACTTCCAGGGTTTCGTAATAGCTTTTTCTCGTTTCAACTTCGTCAAAGAGGGTCAAAAAAACCTCCAAAACCGGGGGCGCCGCCGGCCAAGTTCGGCAAGGGCCTCCGCGGCGAGCCTGTTCCCCCGGTCCCTGTCCAGGGCTCCGGCGAAACAATCCATCGCCCGGGCATAGCGTTTTGCCAGCGCCCAAAGGCAGCCCTGTATGGTGAGCAGCCGGACGTTTTGGCCGGGAAGCTCCCGCGCCGCGTTCGCCGCCTTTTTCCACCGCTTCTGTCCGGCAAGGAGCGCTATCCGTTCAAGCCCTTGGTTCTGTTCCCCGCCCTCTCCAAGTTCGGACCGGCAGATTTCCTCAAGACGCGCCGCGTCGCCATGCCCCGGGTCCAGGATACGGGCAAAAGCCGCGTAACCCAGGGCGGCGCTCAAGTCCCGCCGTTTTGCCGCCCCCAGGGCCAG